>JACDQN010000507.1 GCA_015657575.1 Sphingopyxis sp. | reverse complement strand
CTGCCTCGTCGCGATGGGCGCGCAGATCGACGGTATCGGCACCGAGACGCTGACGATCGAGGGCGTCGACCGCCTCCACGGCGCGACCTATCGCGTGATGTCCGACCGTATCGAAGCGGGCAGCTACGCCTGCGCCGCCGTGATCACGCAGGGCGATGTCGAGCTCGTCGGCGCGAAGGCCGACGAAATGAACGCGACGCTCGCCGCGCTCCGCGAAGCCGGCGCGACGGTTGAGGAAACCAAGGCGGGCATCCGCGTCGCCATGTCGGGCCGGGCACAGCCGGTCACGCTGTCGACCGCGCCCTACCCCGGCTTCGCGACCGACATGCAGGCGCAGTTCATGGCCATGGCGACGCTCGGCACCGGCGCCTCGCTGTTCACCGAGACGATCTTCGAGAACCGCTATATGCACGTCCCCGAACTCGCGCGCATGGGCTGCGACATCCAGGTCAAGGGCCGCACCGCGATCGTGCGCGGCGTCGACAGCCTCGTCGGCGCGCCGGTGATGGCGACCGACCTGCGCGCCTCGATGAGCCTGATCATCGCGGGGCTGGCGGCACAGGGGCAGACCGAGGTCAATCGCGTCTATCACCTCGACCGCGGTTACGAGCGGCTCGAGGAGAAGCTGCAGGCGGTCGGCGCCGATATCGAACGCATCAGCGCGGGGTAAGCTTTTCCCCGCGGCCATAGGCGCCGCGCGCCTCGCCCTTGATCCAGTCACCGAGCAGCTTGAGATAGCCGTCGGTGATCCGCGTCACGCTGCGCGATCCGTCGGCGTTGGTCGTGAATTCGAACATGCCGTGATCGGTGTCGGGAAACAGATAGACGTCGAAGGGCTTACCCTCTTTCGCCAGTCCGAGCAGCGCGGCGCGCGTCGTTTCGATCGGTGCCTCGCGGTCCTCCCCGGCGAGCACCCAGAGCAAGGGCGCGTCGAGTTTCCTGAGCGCCGCCACCGCATCATAATCCCAGATCAGCTCGAGATTGTCGACGCGTGCGCGGCCGATCCGCTGGAGTTCCTCGTTCGGCATGCGCGCGATGGCGCCGCTATATTCGCCTTCGATCTTCGCTGCCCACGGCTCGTCCGCCATCTCGCGCCGCACGGCGTCGAGCGCGTCATAGCCGGTACGAAAATCGGAGAGCAGCAACTGCGCCGTCGCCTGCGACAGCCGATTGACCAGCGCTTCGGCATCCCTGCCCAGCCCCGCCGCGCGCACCTCCGACACCATCTGCTCGCGGTCCTCCTCGATCGGCGAGGCGACGAGCCCGAAACCGATCGCGACGAAATCGGCCTTGGTGCGCGTCGCCGCAAGCGGCGCGACCCAGCCGCCCTGGCTGCCGCCGAAAAAGCCGGCGCGCCCATAGCGGCCGACCGCGAGCCCGCGCGCCGTATCGAGCGCCTTAGCGGCGTCCGCCGCGAGCAGTTCGAAATTCTGCGTATATTCGCCTTCCGACCCATCGGTGCCGCGCTTGTCATAGACGAAGACCGAAATCCCCTGCGCCGCCATCGCATAGCCATAAACGCCGCCGATCGGTGACGTACGTTCGGACCCGTGTACCATCACGACGAGCGGCCGCGCCGCGTCGTGGCCGGGCGGCTCGATCAGGACGCCATGCATCTTCGTGCCGACACTGTCGAAACTCGCCGGCGTCTCGCGAAAGGCGATCGGTTTCCATGCCTTGCCCTTCACCGTCACCTGATCGGCGCCGCAGGTGAGCGGCGCGTTCGCTTCCGACGTTGCGCCGCGGCGGCCGTCGCGGAACAGATAGCGCAGCCCCGGCGCAGCAATCGTCGGAACCTTCGCCAGGACAACGAAATCGCCGTCGGGCACGGCATAGGTGCCCGGCTGGCAGGCGGTCTGGGCGGAAACCGGAGCGCCCGAAAGCGCGGCGAGGAGCAGGAGCATGCTGGCGATCATCTTCATATCGCCTGTACTATGACGGCAATACAGCTATGGCAACCGGTCCTCGCGGCTCACCGGCACCGAAACCGTATTGCCGCTTACCGACGGCCGATCGGGGCGTTTCGCGACCGCGATCACCAGCCCGATCAGCGCCACGACGCCGCCGGCGATGGACAGCGTCGCCCAGCGGTACCCCTCGAACGCGGTCGAAAAACCCATCGCGATGATCGGGATGAGAACGCTCGACCACGCCGCCTGTCCCGGCCCGACCGCGCGGATGACGTTGAAATAGAGCGGAAAGGTCACCGCACTTGCAACGATCCCGAGATAAAGCACCCCGCCCAGATAGGCCGCGCTCGGCTCGATCACCGGCGGGCCCGTGGTGATCCAGGCATAGCTGCCGTCGGCCAGCGCGCCGAACGCCATCGCCCAGGCGATCATGACGACCATCGGCTGCGCGCGTGCGATACGCGTCCCCTGCATGACGTTGGCGGTCGATGCGCTGAGCACGCCCGCGAGCGTCAGCGCCGTCCCGAGCAGCACTTCGCCCGCACCGAGCGCCGCGGCGCGATATTCGTAGAGGATCATCAATCCGACACCGGCGATCGCGATCCCCGCCCCCGCGAGGAAGCGCCCCTCGAGCGGCGTCTTCAGAAAGGCGCGGCCGAGCAGGGTGTTCGGCACGATCAGCAGCGCGAAAAGCACCGCGACGAGCCCCGACGTGATGTGCTGTTCGGCACGGTAGACGAAATTGAAGTTGAAGGTGAATTGCGCGATCCCGAGAAGCAGCGCAAAGGCCATCGCGCGGCGATCGAGCCAAAGCGGCTCGCGGCGCAGCGCGGCAAAGGCGAACATCGCGATCGCCGCGACGGCAAAGCGATAGGTCACCGACCAGCTCGGCGGGACGATGCCGAGCTGCCCCTTGATCACGATCCAGGTCGACCCCCAGATCAGCGTGACCAGCGCAAAGGGCAGCAGGACGCGCGGGCTGAGCAGCGACGCGGGCTGCGCACTCATAGCGCGGCGATGGCGGCCGCAAGCGGCGCGACCGCGGCGGGGTCCTGATCCCAGCTGACGACAAGGCGCGCCGCGCCGTCGCCCCAATCATAGAAGTCGAACCCGGCGGTGCGCAGCTGCGCCGCCTCCTCGGCACTCAGCCGGACGAACAGCTCGTTCGCCTCGACGGGGTGCATCAGCCGGTCGCTGCACGCTGCGGCGAGCGCCGCCGCGCCGGCATTGGCGCCGCGCGCGTTGGCGAGCCACAGATCGTCCTTCAGCATCGCGCGGATCTGCGCCGCGACGAAGCGGCCCTTGCTGAGCAGGTGGCCGCCGCGCTTCTTGAGCTCGCGCACCCCAGCACCGCCGCTGCCACCGAAAAAGACGATCGCTTCGGCCATCATCGCGCCATTTTTGGTGAAGCCGAACGACAGCGCGTCGACCCCCGCGCGCCACGTCACATCGGCGGGCGCGCAATCGAGGAAAGCGACGGCATTGGCGAAGCGCGCGCCGTCCATGTGCAGCTTCAACCCTTCGGCGCGGGCGATCTCGCTGATCGCGCCGATCTCGTGCGCCCGCCATGACAGGCCGAATTCGGTCGCATTGGTGATGCTGATCGCGGCGGGCTGCACCTGATGCACGTCCTTGCGGATGCCCGCGAGTCGCGCCTTGAGCGCGTCGGCGTCGATCTTTGCCCCCTGCCCCGGCAGCGGCATCAGCTTGGCGCCGCCCGAGTAAAAGGTCGGGGCGCCGCATTCGTCGACCTCGATATGCGCTTCCTCGTAACAGAGGATACCCTGCCACGGCCGTACGAAATGCGCGAGAATGATGCTGTTCGCCGCGGTTCCGGTGGGGATCCAGACGACCTCGCAGTCGGTTTCGAACAGGTCCGAAAAGGCGGCGTCGAGCGACTGGCTGAGCGCGTCGCCGTCATAGGCGGTGTCGACATGGTTGGCGGCGGCGAGCGCCTCCATCACCTGAGGGTGGACGGCGGCGGCATTGTCGGAGAAGAAGCGCGTGGCGGTCATGCCGCGCCCCTTAGCGCAGGAATCGCCGCCACGCTAACCTGTTAAGATTTGGGCTGTCCAGCGACGGGATCGCCATCGCCGCGCCCGCCCCTACCAGTTGTGGCGATAGAGCCACCGCTTCATGCTCCGCGACCGGCGCACCAGATATTCGCCCGGCATGATCAACCGTGTGTGGGCACCATCGCGTCGGAGCAGCAGGCCGAAACGCGGAAACCAGACCGTACGGCTGTGCCATTCATAGTCGGCGTTATCCATGGAGCCTCCATTCGCGGCGTCTGACGCCGACGATATGCCTGCCCCTCCAGAATTTCTTCTATATTTTCACTGATATAGCTCATCCATAACCGGTATCATGCGCCCTTTGGACGCATTCCGCCATCGATTTTCGACAGGGCGATGTCGAAGGCCTGTCAGATACCGAGACTGTCGGAACAGTCGAACGCCTTTGCCAGCTTGGCACGGAAGTCCGGGGTTTCGGATCCGAGATCGAGCATGACCGCCTGTTTCGCGCCATCGGCGTCGAGGCGCTCGTGCAGCGTGATTGTCGGCGAATCGGCAGTGAACAACTCACCGGCGAAGCGGTGATGCGCGACCAACGTCATCCGCTGCGGCGACGATTCGGTGACGAGCGCGCGCCAGGCGGGGCCATAGCCCGCCCGGACCCACAGCTGCGTCCCGACCGGAAGCGCGCGCGTCGGCTTCCCCGTCACGACCGCGACGTTGATCATCGTGCGGTCGGCCTCGTTGAACGCCTGGCGAATCTCGATCGACCCGCCGCCGAAGCGCGCGGCGCATTCCCCCGCGGTGCGATTCGCATAGCCGAGGTCGGCATAGGAGGCGTCGTTGAACGCCGGTGTCAGACTGGCCGCCGCCAGCAAAAGCGAGAACATGGACGAAAGCTCCTGTCGCAGCCGGATCCACGCCCGGCGGCTTTATTGACCCTGTTTCGCCAGCAATTTCAAGCGCAAGGCGTTGAGCTTGATAAAGCCCGCGGCATCCTTCTGGTCATAGGCGCCGGCATCGTCCTCGAACGTTACATGACGTTCGCTGTAGAGGCTGAACGGCGACTTGCGGCCGACGACGCTGGCGTTGCCCTTGTAGAGCTTGAGGCGCACGGTCCCGGTCACATTGGCCTGGCTGTGGTCGATCGCGGCCTGCAGCAT
>JACDQN010000506.1 GCA_015657575.1 Sphingopyxis sp. | reverse complement strand
TTTCCACGAGCTCGATAAAAGGGCCTGATGATGTACGGCCAGATGACCGCGGGAGCTGGATTTACATCGGCAGCCAGGGCATCGTGCAGGGCACTTACGAAACCTTCGTCGAAATGGGCCGCCAGCATTATGGCGGCAGCCTCGCGGGCCGCTGGCTGCTCACCGCCGGTCTCGGCGGCATGGGCGGCGCGCAGCCGCTCGCGGCGGTGATGGCGGGCGCGAGCTGCCTTGCGATCGAATGCCAGCCGAGCCGCATCGAAATGCGCCTGCGCACCGGCTATCTCGACAAGCAGGCCGCGAGCATCGACGAGGCCATCGCGATGATCGAAGCGTCTCACGCCGAGGGCAAGCCCGTCTCGGTCGGCCTGCTCGGCAACGCCGCTGAAGTGCTGCCCGAGATCGTCCGCCGCGGCATCCGTCCCGACCTCCTCACCGACCAGACCTCGGCGCACGATCCGGTCAACGGCTACCTCCCCGCCGGCTGGAGCCTCGACGAGTGGTTTGCGAAACGCGAGAGCGACCCCGCTGCTGTGGCGAAAGCCGCGAAGGCGTCGATGGCCGTCCATGTGCGGGCGATGCTCGACCTGCAGGCCGCGGGCGTGCCGACGACCGATTATGGCAATAACATCCGCCAGATGGCCAAGGACGAGGGCGTCGAAAACGCGTTCGACTTCCCCGGCTTCGTCCCCGCCTATGTGCGCCCGCTCTTCTGCCGCGGCATCGGCCCCTTCCGCTGGGCGGCGCTGTCGGGCGATCCCGAGGATATCTACAAGACCGACGCCAAGGTGAAAGAGCTGCTGCCCGACAACAAGCATCTCCACAACTGGCTCGACATGGCGCGCGAGAAGATCCGCTTCCAGGGCCTGCCCGCGCGTATCTGCTGGGTCGGGCTCGGCGACCGCCACCGGCTGGGCCTCGCGTTCAACGAGATGGTCGCGTCGGGCGAGCTCAAGGCGCCGGTCGTGATCGGCCGCGATCATCTCGATTCGGGCTCGGTCGCCTCACCGAACCGCGAGACCGAAGCCATGCGCGACGGGTCCGATGCGGTCAGCGACTGGCCGCTGCTCAACGCCCTCCTCAACACCGCCTCGGGCGCGACCTGGGTCTCGCTCCATCACGGCGGCGGCGTCGGCATGGGCTATTCGCAGCACAGCGGCATGGTCATCGTCGCCGACGGCACGCCCGAAGCGGCGAAGCGGCTCGAGCGCGTGCTGTGGAACGATCCCGGCACCGGCGTGATGCGCCACGCCGACGCGGGCTATCCCGATGCCGTCGCCTGCGCCCGTGAACTCGGACTCGACCTTCCGAGTCTTCGATAGCGAAGGTTCGAATTCAGAGAGATTCGAAAGCGGCCGGCGCAAGGCCGGCCAAACCCTTCCGATCGCAAAATCCTCGTCCTTCCAGTGATGGAGATTGGGGCCGATCCCAAGCGCTCAAAACGCCGCCGCCCGGCTAGGGGCGGCGCGTCGATGCGGCAATTTTAACAGCGCGCGCAGGCCGGAATGCCGGGCTGAACCCGATGTCTCCCCACCCCGCGCGCGCTGCGAAGCCCGTCGGCGAGGCGCCGGGCTTCTCCGGGGTCAGAGGCGCTGCGTCAGGCTGACGAAGAAGCTGCGCAGCCGCGGGTCGCCATAGGGCGCGTATCCCGATCCCCGCGTGACGTCGGTCGGCGGGCGGGTGTTGAAGATATTGTTGATCCCCACGCGCAGCTCGGTTCCCGTCGGCAGGCGGAAATTGCCGAACAGATCGAAAAAGGTCGTCCCGCCGATCCGGTTCGAACCCTGGTTCGCATTGACCGGATATTCGCCGGTCGCGGTATTGCGGTAGAAGAGATAATAGCCGCTGAAATGCCGCGCGCGCGCGCCGAAGCCCCATTTTTCGGTCGAATAATTCGCCGTGAGCGTTCCGCGGAACCGCAGGCTGTTGCCGAGCCCGCCGATGTCCACGACCGAGACGACGCCATCGA
Source organism: Sphingopyxis sp. (assembly GCA_015657575.1). Lineage (GTDB taxonomy): Bacteria > Pseudomonadota > Alphaproteobacteria > Sphingomonadales > Sphingomonadaceae > Sphingopyxis. Next base: position 3,166 of record JACDQN010000506.1, on the reverse strand, counting down.
GGTCGAGCATCGGCGAGGACGCCGTGAGCTGACGCTTGATGTCGAGCAGCAGCGTCGCATTGCCGGTCAGGCTCAGCGTGCCGTTGCCGATCTGGGTCTGATAGTCGCCGGTGAAGTCGAGCGCTTCGCTTCGGTAATAGGACAGATTGGCCTGCGTCGCATCGATAAAGGTGATCCGGCCGACGTTGAACGGGTCTCCCGCTGCCGGCGCCGCACGGGTGAAACGCTCGGGAAAGGCGGCCAGATAATCCTCGAAGGCCGCCTGTTCTTCGGGTGTGCTTCCGGTCAGCAGGCGGCGCGGATCGAAATAGGCGTTTCGAATTGTGACCTGCGTCCAGTCGGCCCGCAAGGTCAGCCCGGGCAGAAAGCGCGGCGTCAGGATGGTACCGAACGACCAGCTTTCCGATTCCTGCGGATCCACATTCGGGTTGCCGCCCGTTGCCCCGTTCAGCCCATAGATGATCCCCAGGTTCAGGATATTTTCGCCGATCCGTTCGTTGCCGCGCAGCGGATCGCGGACCGTGGTCTGCAGGAAGTTCGGGATGTTGGGCGCCAGCGGCGAAGGACGCGCCGGATCCGCCACCAGCGCCGAAAGATAGGGCGGCGTATAGCCGGTGGCGTAGCTGCCCCGGAAGGCGATGTCGGGGGTGACCGACCATTTGGCCGCGACGACCGGGTTGATCGAATCGTTGCGCGTCGTGATGAACGGGATCGTCACACCGCCGGCGGACAGGCGCCCTCGATCTGCTCGGGGGTCAGAAAGCCCGGGATATTGTCGAGGCAGATGTAGCTCGCGTTCGTTCCGACGCCCTTGTAGCTGTCGTAGCGGCCGGCAAGCCGCAGCTCGAAATCATGGACGAGCGGCACCTTGTTGTCCGCGCCGATGATCGGCAGGACGAGTTCGCCGAAGACGCCGCGGCTCGAATTGCTGCGCGAGGGCGAATAGCGAATGCTCGACGTCGTGGGCACGTCGTTGACGAAAACGCCGTCGCCGAAATATTGCCGCCGGCTCTCGGCGACCAACGTCACGACAGGCTTGCCGCCCGGCAGCCGCGCAAACCCCAGCGGCCCCGCAAATTTCAAGCTGTAGGTCGTGGTGGTCGAGCGCGACGGCTCCTGCCGCGGGAAACGGCCTTCCGGATCGAATTCGAAGGCCAGCGGAAAGGCGAGCGTGTCGAACAGGACGTCGATTTGGCCCTGGGTCAGCGCCAGCGAATAGTCGCGGGAAAGCAGCTGCGTGCCGACCGTGGCGGAGCTGGATCTGCCCCAGCTCTTGCTGGCATCGAAATTGCCCTGCCAGCTGTAGGGCAGCTTGACGATGACCCCGCCGAGCACGTCCTTTCGCGTCTGCACCGACCGGCTGGTCGAGCTGATCGCGCTGGGAAAGGTGATGTCGATCGCCTGGTTGAAGGGGTTGAGCGGCGATGTCGCCGGCAGGTTGATCGAGGCGGGAACGCTGGTCGCCTCCGAAAATACGGCAAAGTGCGAATAGGAGCCCGAGCCGTAGACGCTCAGCCAGTCGGTGATCTCGCCCCGCGTCGACAGCGAGAAGTTTCGGCTCTCGTTACCGATGATCAGCGGATAGCGATCGCCGAACACAAGGCCGCCGGTGCTGCCGGGGCCGGGCTCGGTATTCTGGCTGCCCGCATTCGCCAGCAGCGCCGCGCCGAGCGCCGCGTTGCCCTCGCGCGATCGCCCGCCAAAGCCGACGGGGATAAAGGTGAAGCGCGACCCGAGCGCGGTGACCCCGTTGACGGCATAGGCGGGCTTGAGCGTCAGATTGGCGCCGCCCGATGCGACGATGTTCGGCGATGTCGAGAAAACGAGGCCGCTCGAGGGGCTCGCCGTCTGGAAATAATTGGGGTTGTTGCCCAGGATGAAGTCCGCCCGTTCCTGCACGAAGGGCCGGTGCCCCGCGAGCAGCGGGTCCGCCTTGCTCCAGTTCGCGCTCGCGGTGACCGAGAATTTGTCCTTGAACAGCGGAAAGGTGACATTGGCGTTCAAACGCCGCTCGATCGCGTGCCCATCGGTCGTCCCGCCCAGATAGCCGCCGAACTCGAACCCCTTGAAATCGCGGCGAAGAATGATGTTGATCACCCCACCGACGGCGTTGCTACCATATTGCCCAGCCGCCGAAGAAGCGAGAACCTCGACGCGCTCGATCTGTTCGAGGGGGATGCCCATGATCGACGATTGCAGGAAGGTCCCACTGGCAAGGCTGTTCGGACCGACGTTCGGATCGGCGATGCGGCGACCGTCGACCAGGATCAGGGTGCCATCGAGCCCGAGGCCGCGCAGGTTGATTTGCGAATCGCGGTCCCCGCGCTGTCCCGCGGTCGAGACGCTGACATTCGCGCCCAGATAGTCGCGGAAGAAGGTGTCGAGATCGGGCGCGCCCGAGCGCTTGATCTCTTCGCGCGAGAAGACGGTGTAGGGCTGCGCCTCGTCCTTGCCGCGCGGGATATCGGTGTTCAGCGACCAGCTGCGCTTGCCGACGACCAGGATCTCGGGAATGTTCGCCTGGCCGTTCACATAGCCCTGATCGGCGCCCATGTCGGAGACGACGCGTTTCGCCTTGTCGAAATTTTCCTTGCTCGGCCCCGAGACGACATAGGAGCCGCCGTTCATCTTGCGGAAGCTGAGCCCCGTGCCGTCGAGCAGGCGCGTCAGCGCGGCATCGACGGTCATCCGGCCGCGAACGCCCTTGCTCTTGCGGTCCTTGACTGCGTCGGGAGTAAATAGGATCTGGACCTTCGCCTCGCGGCCCAGCGTCATCAACGCGCTCGACAGATTGCCTGCGGGGACGCGGACGTCGATCGGGCCGCCCTGCGCTTCCTGCGCGGCCGCCACCGCGAAGGGAACGAAGGCCAGCGGCGCGGCGCTCGCCGCAAACACGCACTTCAGCAAATGAACCTTCTTTCGAACCGCAGTCATATGTCCCCCTAGCACATTCGAGGCGGCCAAATCCGACCTCGGCCCTCAAGACGCAGCGCGAAACGAAATCCCCATCGAACAGGCGAAAAAATGTCACAAATGGGGACGGCTCGATAGCAAGGACGCCGCGGCGGCGGCGCCCGCCGTGGCTTTTTCTCACCCCTATTCCCGTAGCTTAGGGTGCGTAATAAAGCTCGATATCGCCGCGCGCATTTTTTTCGCGACGCGACCG
>JACDQN010000505.1 GCA_015657575.1 Sphingopyxis sp. | reverse complement strand
CGGCGAGGGCGCGGTCGCCGATTCGCTCGGCGCGACCCTGGGCCATGCCGGCGCGGCGCATGCGCTGGTGATGCTGGCGGCGGCGCTTGAGACGGCGCAGGCCGGCGAGCGTATCCTGCTCGCGAGCTTCGGCCAGGGCTGCGACCTGTTGCTGTTCGAGGTCACCAGCGCGATCGGGTCGGTCAAGCCGCGGCTCGGCGTGTCGGGGTGGCTCGCGCGGCGGATCGAGTCGACCAATTACGCAAAGTATCTTTTCCACCGCGGACTGCTCCAGCTCGACCGCGGCGCGCGCGCCGAGCATGACAGCAAGACCGCGCTGACCGCGCTGTGGCGCAACCGCAAGGCGGTGCTCGGCCTCGTCGGCGGGCGCTGCACCAAGACCGGCACGGTGCAATTCCCGAAGAGCGAGGTCAGCGTCAACGCCAACGATCATGCGGTGGGGACGCAGGAGGATTATCCGCTCGCCGAGGTGCCGGCGAAGGTGATGACCTGGACCGCCGACGCGCTGACTTATTCGCCCGACCCGCCGAGCTATTATGGCAATATCGATTTTGTCGGCGGCGGGCGCATGATGACCGAATTTGCCGATTTCGCGAGCGATGCGCTGGATGTGGGCGCCGATTTGCGGATGATGTTCCGGATCAAGGCGTTTGACGAAAATCGCGGGTTCCGCCGCTATTTCTGGAAAGCCGCGCCGGCTTTCTGACAGGAGACGATGATGGCCAAGGGTATCCGCGACAAGGTCGCCATTTTGGGCATGGGCTGCGCCAAGTTCGGCGAACGCTGGGACAAGGACGAAGACCAGCTGATGCTCGAGGCCTATGAGGAGGCGATGGCCGACGCCGGGATCGAGGCGAGCCAGATCGACGCCGCGTGGCTCGGCGCCGCGTTCGACGCGCAGAATATCGGGCCGAGCGGCATCCCGCTCGCGGTCGCGCTGCGCCTGCCCGACATCGGGGTGACCAAGGTCGAGAATTATTGCGCCAGCGGCACCGAGAGCTTTCGCGGCGCGGTCTATGCGGTCGCGTCGGGCGCGTGCGACATCGCGCTGGCGATGGGCGCCGAGAAGCTCAAGGACACCGGCTATGGCGGGCTGCCCGTCCGCACGCGCGGCACGACGCACGACATGGTCGGCATCACCGGATCGGCGCCGGGCAATTTCGCCCAACTTGCGAGCGCGTACCGCGGCGTCCACGGCGTCGGCAAGGACGACCTCAAGCGCGCGATGGCGCATGTTTCGGTCAAGAGCCACGCCAATGGCGCGAAAAATCCCAAGGCGCATCTGCAAAAGGCGGTGACGATGGATCAGGTGCTGAACGCGCCGATGATCGCCGAACCGCTGGGGCTGTTCGACTGCTGCGGCGTCAGCGACGGCGCGGCGTGCGCGATCGTCACCACGCCCGAAATCGCGCGCGCGCTCGGCAAAACCGACATCGTCACGGTCAAGGCACTCCAGCTCGCGACGTCGAACGGCTGGGAAATGCAGGCGCAGGGGTGGAACGGCAGCTATTTCCACACCACGCGCGTCGCCGCGACCAAGGCCTATGACGAGGCGGGGATCACCGATCCGCGCGCGCAGCTGAGCCTGATCGAGGTGCATGACTGTTTCTCGGTCACCGAGTTGGTGACGATGGAGGATCTGCACATCTCCAAGGAAGGCGAAGGCTGGCGCGACGTGCTCGACGGCTTTTACGACGCCGACGGCCCCATCCCATGCCAGATCGACGGCGGGCTGAAATGCTTCGGCCACCCGATCGGCGCGTCGGGACTGCGGATGATCTACGAGAATTACCTCCAGATACTGGGCCGCGCCGGCGAGCGGCAGCGACAGGACAGCCCGGTGTTCGCGCTCAGCCACAATCTCGGCGGGATGCCGAACCAGAATGTGTCGTCGATCGCGATCATCGGCCGGGCTGACGCCTAGGGGCGACGGCAAACAGGAAAAATCCAGACTTCGCGGGCATGGAGCCGGAAGGCGCTTTCGCGAGCCGACGGAGTTTGTTGAGGAGCGAAAGGTTTTGGAATTCTAACTTGATAAGAATCCATACAGAATCTAGTATGCTGGTGCGCGGCAGATTGCGAATTGCGTCGGCCAAGCATTCCCACTTTGGGAACCGAACCCGTGACACGAAAGCAGGTGGGGGCCAGTTTGGGGGCCACGCCATCGGGTAGCAAAAATAAAGCTAAATAAACCCAAAGGCTAACGAAAACCTTGGATTCCCGCTACCGCTCCAATTCCTTCCGCCGCGCTGATCGAACGCTCACCCGCGTTGGTCGCATCTTGCTTAGCGGGCCGAACTTCTCTTACCACCGTCGCAGCTTATGGTGTCCGTTCGAGGGAGAGAGAAGATGCGTCTGTTTTTGATCGCCGCGCTGCTGGCGTCGGTGGCGCCCACCGCTGTCTCCGCGCACGAAGCGACTCCGGCAGCCGCGCCGTCCGGGCCGGTGCCGAAGGAGCAATTGCTGACGCCGCCTGCCGACGCGGTGAAATATGTCGTCGTGTCCGAAGCGGGCCAGCATGGCACTCAGTGGCGCTGGCAACTTCCCGATGGCCGGACGGCCTATCGCTGGTCGCAGGAATTGCGCGGCTGGATCACCGAGATGGACCAGGTCACCCGTTTTGCGCCCGGCGGGACGATCGAAGCGTTGACCGTTCGCGGCGTGACGCTTTCGGGCGACGCTGCCGAGGAATATCGCGTCGCGAACGGCCGTGCGACCTGGAAGACCGCGACCGATTCGGGCGAAGCGGCGGCGGGCGGATGGTATATCCCGGCCGGCGGGATCGGCATCGCGAATGCGCCGCTGATCGACGCGCTCGCGGCGGCCGGCGACGCCGGGATCGATTTCCTGCCGAGCGGCAAGGGACGGATGCGCTTTGGCCCGACCCAGGTGATCGAGGGCGCTGGCGGGCCCAAGACGGTCCAGCTCGCTTTCATCAGCGGCATCCTGCCGTCGCCGCTTCCCGTCTGGCTGGACGAGAACAAGCGCTATTTTGCCGACATCAGCTTTATTTCGGTGATCCGGCGGGATATGAAGGGGCGCTGCGGCAGCTTCGCGATGCGCAGGAAAAGGCGACGGCCGACGCGGTCGCTGGTGTCGCCCGGCGCTTTCTCACGCCCGCTGCCAAGGCCCCGGTGCTGTTCGACAATGTGCAGTTGTTCGACGCCGACAAGGGCGAGTTTCTGCCCCGCCGCGCGGTGCTGGCGCGCGATGGCAAGATCGCCGCCATCGGTGCGGCCGGATCGCTGAAGGCGCCCGCCGGCGCGCGCGTCATCGACGGCAGCGGCAAGACGCTGGTACCGGGTATATGGGACTCGCATCTGCACATCGGCGATGATTGGGACGTCCTGTCGAACATGGCGAACGGGATCACCAGCTTCCGCAGCCCCGGGACGACCTTCGACCGCGCAGTGGACGCGACGAAGCGCCGCGCCGACGGCAGCTTGCTGATGGGCGAACCCTTCATCTCGGTCATCATCGACAAGAAGGATCCGCTTGCTGCGCAAGGATCCGAGGTCGTGAGCAGCGTGGAGGAAGCCATCGCCGCCGTGCGCCGCGTCAAGGACGCGGGATTGTGGGGCGTCAAATTCTACACATCGATGAACCCCGCCTGGATCGCGCCCGCCGCAGCCGAGGCGCACCGGCTCGGGCTGCACGTCCACGGCCATGTTCCGGCGACGATGAAGCCGAGCGAGGCCGTCGCGGCGGGCTATGACGAGCTCACCCATCTCAATTTCGTCGTGATGGAATCGATGCCGCGCGAGGTGATCGACAAGGCGAACACGCGCCAGCGGATGGAGGGACCCGCGCGCTATTTCAAGGATGTCGATCTCGACGGCCCGCTGATGTCGGGTTTCGTGGCGGACCTCGCGAAGCGCAAGATCCTGGTCGATCCGACGATCGTGATCTTCGAAGGCATGCTGACGCAGGACGGCGGAAAACCCCATCCGGCCTACGCGCCCTATATGGGCATCATCTCCCCGGTTCTCGAACGCTCGCAGTTCAAGGCCGGCGGCTATCCGCTGGTCGACGGGCTGACGCGCGACGATTATCGCAAAAGCTATGCGAACATGGTCGGACTCGTCGGCAAGCTGCACAAGGCGGGCGTTCCGATCGTCGCCGGAACCGACGGCTGGGGGATCGAGCTTGTCCGCGAACTCGAAATCTACCGGCAGGCAGGCTTTACGCCGGCCGAAGCGATTCAGAGCGCGACGATCATCCCGGCGCGCGTCGTCGGCGCCGACAAGCGAACCGGATCGATCGCGGTGGGGAAGGAGGCCGACATGGTGCTCGTCGATGGCGACCCTTCGACCGACCTGGGGGCGCTGCGCCGCGTGACGACCGTTGTCAGTGACGGCTATGTCATGGATGGCGCCGAGCTTCGCAAGGCCGCGGGCTATGGCGGCGCTCCCAAATAGCCGGGCGCGGCATGAGCGCGATGTGGCGCGCCGGCCGCAAGAAATGTCAAATCTCGTTGCAAGGCGCGCTAAAGCCAAGCGGCATCCGTCGTCCTAGTTTCCATTCTCGACAGGGCTCGCAGAGGCCCCTCGATTTTGGGAGAAGGACTATGGCCGCATTGCCTTTCGCGCGCGCCCTGCTGGCTGCGCTGGCGGTTTCGACATCGACCCTTGCCATGGCGCAGGAGGGGCCGCTGCCCGCGGATGACGGCAGCGCGAGCGACGGCGATATCGTCGTCACCGCGCAGCGCCGCGAACAGTCGCTGCTCGACGTGCCGCTCGCGGTCACCGCATTGGCCGGCGACCGGCTGAGCGAACGCGGCATCACCAATTCGGCGCAGCTTGGCGATGCGGTTCCGAACCTGCAGATCAACAGTCCCTATGGCGATACGCAGCCGAACTTCTCGCTGCGCGGGATCGGGGTCGCGAACGAATATAACAGCAATCAGGCGTCGCCGGTGGGGGTCTATCTCGACGATGTTTATCTGGCGCCGCGCACCAGCCACGGGATGGGGCTGTTCGACCTCGACCGGATCGAGGTGCTGCGCGGGCCGCAGGGGACCTTGTTCGGACGGAACACCACGGGCGGCGCAATCAATTTCATTACCAAGAAGCCGGGACTGTCGGGCGCCAATGGCTATCTGCAGGTCGGCTACGCCAATTTCGACACCTTCACCGCACAGGGCGCCGCCGAAGCGACGCTCGCCGAGGATGTCGCGGGGCTCCGCCTCGCCGTCAATTACGCCAAGGGCGACGGGCAGATCAAAAATATCTTCCCCGGCGGGCGCGACGCCGCGTCGGTCGACACGCTGCAGGGCCGCGCCTCGCTCCGCCTCAAGCCGAGCGAGACGCTCGACATCGTGCTGCGCGCCTATGCCGGGCGCGACCGCGGAACGCAGGCGGCGGTGCATGGGCTCGCTCCCTTTCGCACCGGGCTCGGCTTTTTCGAGACGAACGAGAACCGGATCGGCGACAACCGCACCGACGCGTGGGGCTTTTCGGGCAATATCAGCCTCGAACTTTCGGACACGCTCAGCCTGACCTCGATCACCAGCTACGACGGCGGCAAGCAGGATCTTCAGCAGGCGGCCGACGGCGCGCCGATCGACATTCTCGATATCAACTGGCGCTCGCGTTACCGCCAGTTCAGCCAGGAACTGCGCGCCAATTATGAGGGCGACGGGATCGCCTTCGTCGGCGGGCTCTTCTATGGCTGGGACCGCAACATTACCGACAACCGCTTCAACCTGCCGCTGCCCCCGGCGGGCGGTTTCTTCCAGCATTACCGGCAGGTGCGCAAAAGCTATGCGGTCTTCGGACAGGCCGATATCGACCTTGCCGACCGGCTCGTGCTGACGCTCGGGGCGCGCTACACCAAGGACAAGTCGCGCTACGACGATGCCTTCGCCTATCTGTTCGTCGGCGGGGTCGACGATCCCGACACGCCGATCGCGACGACGGTGCCGTGCCCGGGCGTCGCCGGAACCTGCGCCTATGATCCGGCCGCGCGCTTCGCACTCGCCGACACCAACAATGCGCTGACCGGGCGCATTGCCCTCAGCTACACGTTCGACAGCGGAATGCTGCTGTATGCGAGCTACAACCGCGGCTACCGCGCGGGTGCGGTCAATGGCGGTGGTTACACATCGTCGTCGGGCATCGGATATATCAAGCCCGAGCGGGTCAACGCCTATGAGGTCGGGATCAAGGGCCGCGCGGGCGGGCGCCTGCTGACCTACGCCGCCTCGGCCTTCTACTATGACTATTCGAACCAGCAGCTGCAGGACACGCGGGCGGGGCCGGTCTCCTTCCTCGTCAACGCGCCGTCGTCCGAAGTCTATGGCTTCGAGGTCGAAACGACGCTGCGCCCGGTCGATGGTTTCCGCATCGACGCCTCGCTCGGCTGGCTGCATTCCAAATATAAGGAGCTGACGCTGCAGGGCGCCGACCTGTCGGGCAATTCGCTGCCCTTCGCGCCGAAGCTCACCGCCCAGCTCGGTTTCGAATGGGATGTCGTGGACGTCTCTGGCGGCACGGTCACCTTCGCGCCGAACATGGCCTATTCCAGCCGGCAATATTTCTCGCCGTTCAACGCGATCAACGCACCGGGCTCGCCGCAGGTGAACAGCGAATTGCAGCAGGGCGCGAATGCCAAGGTCAACGCCTCGCTCAGCTGGTCGAACGATGCGCTGACGATCCGCGCGTTCGCGAACAATATCTTCGAGCGCAAGACCTATGGCTATGGTCTCGACCTGCGCGGGGCGGGCTTCCCGTACAACTTCCTCGTGCCCAGTGCGCCGCGCACCTATGGCGTCAGCCTGCGTCACAGCTTCTGACATGACCGATCTGAAGGACCCCGACCTCTATGTCGGCGGCATGCCCTATGCCGAGCTCGCGGCTCTGCGGTCGGCGGGCTCGGTACACTGGAATCCCGAAAGCGACGGCGCGGGCTTCTGGGCGGTGCTGGGGTTCGACGATATCATTACGGTGTCGCGGCAGGCCGATCTTTTCTCCTCGGCGCACGAGAATGGCGGGCACCGCATCTTCAACGAAAATGAGGTCGGCCTGACCGGGGCGGGAGAGTCGGCGATCGGCATCCCCTTCATCTCGCGCGATCCGCCGACGCATACGCAATATCGCAAGTTCGTGATGCCCGCGCTGTCGCCCGCACGGCTCGAAGGGATCGAGGCGCGGATCGCAAGCCGTGTCGAACACCTCTTCGCTGCGGTGCCGCTGAACGAGACGGTGAACATCCTGCCGCTGCTCACCGTCCCGCTGCCGCTGCTGACGCTCGCCGAGCTGCTCGGCGTGCCGGCCGAGATGTGGGGCGATCTCCACCGTTGGACCGACGCGTTCGTCGGCGAGGACGATCCCGACTTTCGTCAGTCTCCGCAAGCGATGCAGGCGGTGATGGGCGAGTTCATCGGCTTCGCCTCGGCGCTGTTCGACGAGCGGCGCGCCAAGCCCGGCCCCGATATCGCCTCGCTGCTGGCGAACACCGAGATCCACGGGAAACCTGTCCCACTCGGCGACTTCGTCGGCAATCTGATCCTCGCGCTCGTCGGCGGCAACGAAACGACGCGCAATTCGATCAATCACAGCCTGATCGCCTTTGCGAACAACCCCGATCAATGGGATGCGATCCGTGCCGACCCCGATCTGCTGCCGAACGCCGTCAAAGAGATGGTCCGCTATGCCAGCCCCGTCATCCACATGCGCCGCACCGCGACGTGCGATACCGAGCTCGGCGGGCAGACGATCCGCAAGGGTGACAAGGTCGTCGTCTTCTATCCCGCGGGCAACCGCGACGCGTCGGTGTTCGAAAACCCCGACATGTTCGATGTTACGCGTCCGATCCGCCAGCACCTCGCCTTCGGCGCGGGCGTCCATGTGTGCGTCGGGTCGCGCCTTGCCGAGATGCAATTGCGACTCGCCTTTGCCGAAATGGCGCGTCATGTTCGGCGCATCGAAATCATGGGAGAGCCGAGCCGCGTGCGGTCGAACTTCATCAACGGCTTCAAGCGGCTCGACGTCAGGCTGGCGACGTGAAACAGAACGGCATCTGGGATAATAAGGAGATCATCTGCGACGTCCTCGGCCGCGCGCCCGACGTCGAGATGGGGTCGATCGGCGACGGCTGGTCGCTCTGCCGCTGGCGCCAGTTCGTGGGGAGCTACACGCTGCCCGCGCTCCCTCAGCCGATCTTCACCGTCCATGTCGCGGGCAAGCCGCAGGTCAAGACCTGGGACCGCGACGGATGGACCGAGACGAGCTCGATTCCCGGCTGCGCGACGATCGTCCCCGCTGGCATGCCGACAGGATGGCTGGTCGACGGCGAGCTCGATGTGGTCACCCTGTCGATGTCGTCGGATGTGCTCGCGGGGCAGCCGCACGCCGACCAGTTTAGCAAGATGCGTTTTGCCTTCGCCGATCCGCTGGGCGTTGCATTGACGCGCCAGATATTGTCCGAACTTTACGCGCCGCAGGCCGAAGAACGCACCGCCTATGTGGCGGCGATGGTCAATGCGCTGAAAGCGCATATCCTCTCGGGGCCGCCAGCACACGGCAATCCCACCGAAATCCCGGTGTCCGATTTCTCGGCCTATCGCCTTCACAAGATCATGAACGCTGTGCTCGCCAATCCCGCCGAGGAGCATAGCCTCGAGGCGATGGCGGCGGTCGCCGGCGTGACGCCGTCGCATTTCTGCCGCCTGTTCAAGAAGGCGACGGGCATCTCGCCGCACCAATATGTGATGAAGGCACGGCTCGACCGCGCGCAGCAGATGCTGGTCCAGACCGACCTCAGTCTTGCCGCGCTTTCGGAAGCGACGGGTTTCACCAGCCAGAGCCATTTCAGCCGCGCCTTCCGCGCCTGGTTCGGCATGGCGCCGAGCGACTATCGCCAGCAGGAACGGCGCGGGCTTCACTGAACGAGCCGCCTCCCATCTGGTCATCCCGGCAAACGCCGGGATCTCGACGGTGGTGCAAAACGCAATGATGAGATCCCGGCCTCCGCCGGGATGACGGAGGCGAGGAATGACGGAGACACAGGCCGCTGTAATTCGGGAGCCCGGCGGCGATTTCTCGCTCGAGACGATCGCCGTCGAAGCGCCGCGCGCGGGCGAGGTGCACGTGGCGATAGCCGGCGTCGGCCTCTGCCACACCGACCTGATCTTCCGCGACCAGTTCGCGCCCTTCGCGCTGCCCGGCGTGCTCGGCCACGAGGGCGCGGGGGTGATCGAGGCGGTGGGCGAGGGCGTCGAAGGCCTCGCGGTCGGCGACGAGGTGGTCGTCGGCTTTTCGAGCTGCGGCGCCTGTCCGCGCTGCGACGAACATCTGCCGAGCTATTGCCAGAGCTTCGTGCCGCTCAACTATGCCGGGATGCGCCTCGACGACGGATCGACCGCCTATGCCAAGGATGGCGAGCGCGTCACTTCGCACTTCTTCGGGCAGTCGTCCTTTTCGGCGCTGACCGTAACGCGTGCGCGCAATGTCGTGAAGGTCGATACGTCGAAGGTCGCGCTCCAACTTCTTGGGCCGCTCGGATGTGGATTCCAGACCGGCGCGGGCGGGGTAATGAACTCGCTCGCCTGCCCCGCGGGATCGAGCATCGCGATCTTCGGCGGCGGTCCGGTCGGGCTGGCGGCGGTGATGGGCGCGGTGATCCAGGGCTGTGCGACGATCATCCTCGTCGAGCCGATCGCCGCGCGGCGCGATATCGCGTTGGAGCTGGGCGCAACACACGCCATCGATCCGGCTGAAGCGGGCAATCTGCCGGAAACCCTGCGAGGCATCGTTCCCGCCGGGCTCGATTTCGCCTTCGACACCAGCGGCGTCGTGCCGGTGATCGAGGCGGGCCTCGCCGCGCTCGGCAGCCACGGCGCGCTCGGGCTCGTCGGCGTGCCGGCAAAGGCCGACGCCGCGATCAGCGTCAATATCGCTGCGCTGATGACCCCCGGGCACCGCATCATCGGGATCATCGAGGGCGACAGCGACCCGCAACGCTTCATCCCCGAGCTGATCGCGCATCATGCGGCGGGGCGCTTTCCGTTCGACAAGCTCATCAGGACCTTCCCGCTCGCCGAGATCAACGAAGCGCTTGGCGCGCAGGCGCGCGGCGAATGCATCAAGGTCGTGCTGATACCCTAGCGCGAAACCCAAAACTGCGTTTGCCCTAAGCTTGTTGAAGGGCCGCTTTTTCTTTTTGAGCGTTGGAAAAGAAGAACGGTGTTTCGACACGCTCAGCAAGAGCGGAATGAAAAAGGAAACGGACCATGGATTTCGACCGCGACTATGCGATGCTGATCGGCGGCAATCTCGAAAGCGGCAGCGCGCGCTTCGACGTCATCAACCCCGCGAACGAACAGGTCATCGGCAGCGCCCCCGAAGCGACGCAGGGTGACCTCGACCGCGCCATCGTCGCGGCGCGTGCCGCTTTCCCCAGCTGGGCCGCGACCCCGATCGAGGAGCGCAAGGCCGCGCTCAACGCGATGGGGCAGGCGGTTTTCGCGCATGCCGACGCGTTCAAGCGCCTGCTCACCGCCGAACAGGGCAAGCCGCACGCTGAGGCCGAGGGCGAGATCATGGGCGCCGGCTATTGGCTGATGGGCGCCGCGAGCCTCGATCTGCCCGTCACGGTCAACGAAGACAGCGACGAGCGTTACAGCGAGACGCGCCACGTCCCGCTCGGCGTCGTCGGGGCGATCGCGCCGTGGAATTTCCCGATGGTCCTCGCGATGTTCAAGGTCGGCCCGGCGCTGCTCGCGGGCAACACGATGGTGCTCAAGCCGTCGCCTTTCACCCCGTTGGCGACGCTCAAATTCGGCGAACTGGTCAAGGACCTGCTGCCGCCCGGCGTGCTCAACATCGTCACCGGCGGCGACGCGCTCGGCCCGTGGATGACGTCGCACCCGGGCTTCGACAAGATCAGCTTTACCGGGTCGACCGCGACCGGGCGCCGCGTGATGGAATCGGCAGCGCCGACGCTGAAGCGTGTCACGCTCGAACTCGGCGGCAATGACGCCGCGATCGTGATGCCCGACATCGACGTCGAAAATGTCGCCGAGGAGCTGTTCTGGGCGGCGTTCCGGAACAACGGCCAGATCTGCATCGCGACCAAGCGCATGTATGTCCATGAGGACATCTACGAACCGCTGAAGCAGGCGCTTGTCGCCTATGCGAAAACGGTGAAGGTCGGCGACGGGTCCGAACAAGGTACGCAGATCGGCCCGATCAACAACGAAGCGCAATATCGCCGCGTCCTCGAACTGATTCAGGATGCGAGGGACAGGGGCTATACATTCCTTGCCGGCGGCGAGGCGGCTGATGTGCCGGGCTATTTCATCCCCGTCACCATCCTCGACAATCCGCCCGAAGACAGCCGCATCGTGCAGGAGGAACAGTTCGGCCCCGTCCTGCCCCTGATTAAGTTCGATAGTTATGACGACGTTATCGTGCGCGCCAATGCGACCGACTACGGCCTCGGCGGCTCGGTTTGGGGCCGCGACGAGGACAAGGCGTTCGAGGTCGCGCAGCGCATCGCGAGCGGCACGGTGTGGGTCAACGAAACCCAGCATCTTTCGCCGACCGCGGCGTTCGGCGGGATGAAGCAATCGGGCGTCGGCGTCGAGGGCGGGCTCGAAGGCCTGCTCGAATATACCAACGCGCAAACGATCGTGCGGCGCAAACGCGCCCGGGCTTGATCTTCGCGTCTCGGGGTGTTGGCGACCGGATTCAAGGCATTGTGAGCCCTTGGAGGCGTCTGCGAGCTGGCAGTTGGCGGTGAGCGCAGTCAGCTGCGAACCTGTCTCACCCGACCTTTCCGTGTTACCCCTAAGAAAACACGGAAAATAGGGAAAAGAACACCGAATGCTGGATTCAAAGCAGACAACGCTGCTATCTGCGCGGTTTATCGAGCTTTTCAGCAGTTTTTTAAAACACGGATCGATAGCGGCGATATCATGGAGCGGTCGCCTTGTGATCACCGACGCAAAATCCCTGGACGTCGGTGCCGAACCTCTTGCAACTTACAGAGCTCATCGGCACTATAAGGCCACATTGACCTGAGCGGTGCGGCGTTGAGACGCCGCAGATGTAGGCCTCAAGATCCCGGGGTCAGGTCCTGGCACTCCGACCGGAGGCAGGATCCAGCTCATGTGCCATCCTCCTCCGCCGGACCTTTGACCGGAGGGATCGATGACGACGAGGGACTTTTTCAACTCCAACAATTTCAAGAAGCAGCTACAGTCCGAGACCGCGAAACGGCGGTCCAGGAATCAGGTTGCCACGAAGGTGGTTGCAACGCAGCACGCCCCGGTCCGGAATGACCTGCAACCGGCGATCTCAACCGTTTGGCGACCAATCCAGTCGTTGAGTCCGGGGTTCAATCGCACCCGCGAGACGACACCCCAGATGCTCGAAAGCACGACGCGGTCCATCAGCAAATTCGGGATCGTGCTTCCGATCTTGATCGATGAACAGAATGTCATCGTCGCGGGCCACGCCCTGTGGGAAGCGGCAAAAGGGCTCGGTCTTAAGGAGATCGAATGCCGAGTCATCGAGCATCTTGATCCTCTGGAGCTGGAAGCGCTGAGCATCGCGCTCAATCGTATCGGCGAGATCGGTAAATATGATCTCGCAAAACTCCGCGACCGGATGATTGCCATCGAATCGCACGGCATCGAGTTGATCTCCACGGGGTTCACGCTGCCGGAGATCGGCCAGATCAAAGTGAAGCCGCTCATTGAAGAGAGCGAACAGGATGGGAGTGATGGCACAGCAACTGCAACGCCGATCAGCCAGCTCGGCGACCTATATTGCCTCGGTCGGCACAAGCTGCTCTGCGGCGACGCGCTCGCCGTTTCCTCTTATCAGCGCCTTGTCGGCGCCGAGCTGGCTAGCGCCGTTTTCAGCGACCCTCCGTATAACTGCAAGATCGAGGGGTTCGTCGGTGGACTCGGGAAGCACCAGCACGAAGACTTTTTGATGTTTGCCGGTCAGGAGAGCCCGGAAGCGTTCCGGAAGTTCCTGACCACCTTTCTTGAGCACTGCCGCGACGCCTGTAGCGCGGGTGCCGTGATATTTGCCTGCATGGACTGGCGCCAGATCGATATCCTGCTGGACGCTGGCCGCGCCTCGGACCTTCACCGGATCAACATGGCGGTATGGAATAAGGGATCGGGCGGCATGGGCGGGCTCTATCGTTCAGCCCACGAACTCGTCGCAGTCTTCTGCACCGAGAAATCCCCGGCAACAAATAATGTCGCCCTTGGTGTCTATGGCCGCGACCGCACGAATGTGTGGACCTATGCTGGTGCCAACCGGGCGGGCTCTTCGGCCGGCAAAGCGCTCGCCGATCATCCGACACCCAAGCCGGTCGAACTCGTCGTCGACGCGATGCTCGACGTTACCCACCCCGGCGACCTTGTCCTCGATCCTTTCATCGGGTCGGGGACGACGATCATCGCCGGCGAGCGATGCGATCGCCGCGTCCGCGG
>JACDQN010000504.1 GCA_015657575.1 Sphingopyxis sp. | reverse complement strand
TCGGCGCCCGGGCGCGGCGCGGTGTTGACGAACCGGCCGGTGGACCGCCCCGACAGTTTCGACAAGACGACCTTTCGCGGCGATTTGCCCGCGGGGTGGGATGCCGAGCTCTACCGCAACGGGCAGTTGCTGGCGTTCACGAGCCCGAATGGTGACGGACGCTATGAATTTATCGACGTGCCGCTGCAATATGGCGCGAACCGCTTCGAGATCATACTCTATGGTCCGCAGGGGCAGATCCGGCGCGAGATCAAGCAGATGCAGGTGGGGATCGATTCGATTCCCCCGCAGCAGACCTGGTATTGGGCCGGATTCGCGCAGGAAAATGCCGATTTGATCGAATTCGGCAACCGGCGGCGCGGGGCGTTCCGGCGCGGCTGGCGCGGGACGCTGGGGATCGAGCGCGGGCTCGACGCGCGGACGTCGGTGGCGGCCTATGCGCACAGCCTGATGATCGAGGATATCCGCCGCAACTATGGCGAAGTCGCGCTGCGGCGGTCGATCGGGCCGACCTTGCTCGAGCTCGCGGGCGCTATGCCGATGACGGAGCGGGAGCGCTGCGTGCCAACTGGCTGGCTTCGTTCGGCGAGACTTATATCCGCGCCGAAGCGATGCGCGGATGGGGCGGCTTCGTGTCCGACCGTTTGATCAACAATATCAATGGCCTTTACCAGATTTCGCTCGACCAGTCGGTCAAGCTCGGGCGCACGGTGCTGCCGCTGCATTTCGATCTTCGCCACGTCGAGCGCAGTTCGGGGATCGAAAGTTACGAGGCGAGCGCGCGCGCGTCGGCGAATTTCCGCGCGCTGACCTTCACGGGCCAGCTCGACTGGAGCCGCTCGAAGGTGCCCGTCGGACCCGATCCGCCCGACAATCTGACCGCAACGCTGTTGGCCAATGCCCGCATCGGGCGCGTCCGCCTGCGTGGCGAGGCGCGCTTTGCGCTGTCGGGCGACAATGCCGATTCGCGCATGACGCTGATCGGCGAATGGGCGGGTAAGGGTGACGCCGAATGGCGCGCGAGCTCGGCTATGACAAGGGACTCGACCGTGGCCGCGCTGGCGTCGGATATACGCGCCGTTTCAACAAGCTACAGCTGACCGGATTCGGCGAGGTCGCGAGCGACGGGTCGATCGCTGCGTCGCTGTCGCTCGCCTTCAGCTTCGGCCCGCGGCCCGCGGGCGGCGGGTGGCGCATATCGGCGGAGAAGCTCGCGAGCCGTGGCCAGGTGATGGCCGATGTGTGGATGGACGATAATGGCGACGGCATCCGCCAGCCGGGCGAGGCGGCGATCGGCGAAGTGCCGCTGACCGCGGGGCTTGGTCATACCGACGCCGCGACCGACAAGACGGGCCGCGCGATGATCGACGGGCTCGAACCGTTCCGCCCGGTGCTGATCGGCATCGATGCGGGCAGCCTGCCCGATCCCTATGTCCAGCCGGCGCTGCCCGGAGTTGTTGTGACGCCGCGTCCGGGCGTCGCCATCCGTGTCGCGCTGCCGATGGTGGCGGCGGGTGAGATCGAGGGCACGGTCATCCGCGACGGCGGCAATCCGATCGAGGGGCTGTCGCTGGAACTGGTCGACGCCGAGGGACGCGTGCGTGCGACGACGCTGACCGAGTTCGACGGCTATTTCCTGTTCGAAAGCGTCGCTTACGGGCGTTACACGGTGCGACTCGCCAAGGCGTCGGCGACGGCGCTGCGGCTCGATCCCGGATTTTCGCTGAACGCAGTGCCGGGCAAGGCGACGCCGCGGATCCGGCTGGGCACGCTGGCTTTGAAGCCGCTGCGGCGCGATGTGGCGTTGCAGGAAAGCGATGCGGGGGACGGGACTAGCGCGCGGGGGCCGCCGGAAGGGGCGGCTGGCGGTGGATAATAGGGACGGGATGTCGGTTTTTTTGGGGGGGGAAGCGAGCGTTGATCTCCCCTCCCGCCTGCGGGAGGGG
>JACDQN010000503.1 GCA_015657575.1 Sphingopyxis sp. | reverse complement strand
CGCTGGGCATGCCGATCCCGGTGCTGATGCAGTTCGGCAGCGATCGCGAATTCGTGAAGGAACGGGTACTGAAAGCGCTGAAGGGCGAAGAAATCTGGTGCCAGCTCTTTTCCGAACCCTCGGGCGGATCCGACCTTGCGGGCCTGCGCACCAAGGCCGAGCCCGACGGCAACGGCTGGAAGATCAACGGCCAGAAGGTGTGGACCAGCTGGGCGCAGTACAGCGACTATGGCGTCATCGTCGTGCGCACCGACCCCAATGTCGCCAAGCATAAGGGGCTGACCTATTTCTGGGTCGATATGAAGGCGCCGGGCGTGACGGTGCGCCCGATCAAGCTCGCGGGCGGCGACAGCCATGTGAACGAAGTCTTCTTCGACGATGTGAAGATCGGCGACGATCACCGCATGTCGCCGGTCGGCGGCGGCTTTGCGGTCGCGATCGCGACGCTGATGATCGAACGCTATGTCGCGACCGACAGCGCGGGATTCGGCCCGCACCTCGACCGCTTCGTCGCCCTTGCCAAATCGACCCAGATCAACGGGCGCCCGGCAATCGAGGACGGCCGCATCCGGCAGCAGATCGCCCGCAATTACGCGATGCGCTCGGGGCTCGATTCGATCAACCACCGCGCAATGCTGATGATGCAGGCGGGGATGATGCCGGGGCCGGAAGGCTCGCTCAACAAGCTTGTCGCGGTGCGGTCGCGGCAGAAGCTCTCCGAACTTGCGCTCGACCTGCAGGGCGTGGACGGGCTCAGCTTCGACGCGCACGCCTCGCCCAAGGAGGATTGGGCATCGAGCTGGATCAACGCCCCGACCGGCCGCATCGCCGGCGGCTCGGACGAAACATTGCTCAACACCATCGCCGAAAAGATCCTCGGCTTGCCGCAGGACCATCGCCCCGACAAGGGCATCCCGTTCAACCAGATCCCCGCCTGAGGAGAGCCGCGCATGAAGTTCGATTCCACCACGTCCGCAGTCGTCACCGGCGGCGCGTCGGGCCTGGGCCGCGCGACCGCCGAAGCGCTCGCCGCCAACGGGGTGAAGGTCGCGATTTTCGACATCAACGACGAACTGGGCGGCGAGGTCGCCAAGGCGATCGGCGGCCTGTTCGTCCATGTCGACATCACCGACGAACAATCGGTGCTGGGCGGCTATGCCCAGGCGCGCGCCGCGCATGGGCAGGAACGTATCTGCGTCCACTGCGCGATGACCTCGCGCCGCGGCAAGACACTTGCCTATGACAAGGAAAGCGGCAGCTTTCGGCGTACGCGACCGAGGACTATGCCTATGGCGTCGCGGGCATCCTCACCGCGAGCTACCGCATCGGCTCGATCGCGGCCGAGGGCATGGCAACGCTGCCCGAGATGGAGGATGGCGAGCGCGGCGTGATCATCTTCACCGCATCGGTGGCGGCGCAGGACGCCCAGATCGGCCAGGTGATCTATGGTTCGGCGAAAGCAGGGGTGAACGGTCTTGTACTCCCCATGGCACGCGATCTGATGGACCTCGGTATCCGCGTCAATTCGATCATGCCGGGCGTGTTCGGCACCCCCCTGCTCGGCAATATGAACCCGAAGGTGAAAGAGAGCCTGGAAGCGTCGGTCCCCTTCCCCAAGCGCCTCGGCAAGGCCGAGGAATATGCTAGCCTCGCGATGGAGATGGTCCGCAACAGCTATTTCAACGGCCAGGCGGTCCGCCTCGACGGCGCGATCCGCATGGCCCCCCGCTGACCAACCCGCCGGAACACTTTTCAACCACCCCACCATCCCTGAACTTCCCTACAGAAAGGACATTCCCCATGGCTGAGGCCTATATCATCGACGCCGTTCGTACCCCCCGCGGGATCGGCAAGCCCGGCAAGGGCGCGCTGTCGCACCTGCACCCCCAGCACCTCGCCGCGACGGTGCTCGCCGCGATCCGCGACCGGAACAATCTCGACACCGCGACGGTCGACGACATCGTCTGGTCGACATCGACCCAGAGCGGCAAACAGGGCGGCGATCTCGGCCGCATGGCCGCGCTGTCGGCGGGCTTCGATACGAAGGCGAGCGGCACGACGCTCGATCGCTTCTGCGGCGGCGGCATCAGCTCGGTCAATTTCGCGGCCGCCAGCGTGATGAGCGGCATGGAAGACTGCGTCATCGCGGGCGGCACCGAGATGATGAGCTATACCGCAGCCTATGCCGCCGAGCAGGTGAATGCCGGCCTGCCGCAGCGGCTGATGGGTTCGGGCCATGAAGCGCTCGACGAGCTCCACCCCCAGTCGCACCAGGGCGTGTGCGGCGATGCGATCGCGACGATCGAGGGGATCAGCCGCGAAGCGCTCGACGCACTCGCGCTCGTCAGCCAGCAGCGCGCCGACCGCGCGATCAAGGAAGGCCGGTTCGCCAAATCGGTGGTGCCGGTGCACAATGTCGACGGCAGCGTCGCGCTCGACCGCGAGGAATTCCCGCGCCCCGAAACCACCGCAGAGGGGCTCGCCTCGCTGAAGCCCGCCTTTACCGGGCTTGCCGATTTCGACCTTGGCGGCGGCTTCACCTTCCGCAAGCAGATCAACCGCCGCTATCCCGACGTCGACATCCAGCATTTCCACCATGCGGGCAATTCGTCGGGCGTCGTCGACGGCGCGGCAGCACTGCTGCTGACCTCTAAGGACTATGCCGACAAGCATGGCCTGAAACCGCGTGCGCGCGTCGTCGCTTACGCCAATATCGGCGACGATCCGACGCTGATGCTCAACGCGCCCGTTCCCGCCGCGAAAAAAGTCCTCGAAAAGGCGGGGCTGACCAAGGACGATATCGACGTCTGGGAAATCAACGAAGCCTTTGCCGTCGTGGCCGAGAAGTTCATCCGCGACCTCGATCTCGACCGGGAAAAGGTGAATATCAACGGCGGCGCGATTGGCGCTCGGCCATCCGATCGGCGCGACGGGATCGATCCTG
>JACDQN010000502.1 GCA_015657575.1 Sphingopyxis sp. | reverse complement strand
TGCGAATATGGCGGCAGGGAGCCCTACCTAACCTCTTGTCGTGTCAGCAAAATCGTCCGACCGAGCCGGCGATCTTTCGGCGGTGAGGCTCTTCCTCGAGGCAGACCGCTCTTGGCTTCGCATGCCAACGCCAATTGACCGACGAGCCATTTTGTGCAACGTGTTGTCTACTAGGAAACGAATCTCTGCTTGGAGACCGACATGGCTCAACCCGAGCGCTTCATGCGAGGACAGAGTGCCGGTGGCTGCGCTTGTGGCGACGGGCCGGTCTTTGAAGTGAGGCTGGGCGCCGACGGTCAGCCTCTGGCATTCGCCGACGCCTATCCCAACGCGCTTCCAATCCTGAAGAGGCTCGCACGCGGTCGGGTACCGAACAAGCTAGTGCTTCCCCTTTCGGCGGATCGCCCGACACGACACGTCTGATATCGGGGCAGCGGGGACTACCAGATCGCTCTCGACGGGCTCGCCGAAGCCGGCCGCTCTTTGCCTCGGGCCCTGCGCGTTGAAGGATCGAACGTTCGCGACGAGCGGGCGATAACAACCCTATGCTGCCAGGTGCCGCTCAGCACATCGCCCCGGTCATGACGACACCCCTCTCGGGACTCGCGATAAGGCTTGCCCCGAATCAAAACAAACAGTACAGACTGACTGATCATTGGATTTGAGGTGGCAAATGCTGGAGCAGCTACGGTTCGTACGGATCCCGGTTCAGTCGCTTAGCGAAGCCACGCGGCTCGCCGTTGATACCGTCGGCCTGCAGCACAGCGAACGGTTGCCGGAAGCCGAACGGTTCCGTTCTGACTCTCGGTCCTATTGCCTGGAGTTCGACGGTTCCGGGAGCAGCCTCCGGCCCAGCGTGGCGGTGTCGCTGAGAACCGTCGAGCAGCTGCAGGAAGTCTCCGGGAAACTCAGGGAGCGAAATTGGGATGTCGAGGCGATCCCTCACGATCTGTGTCGAAGCCGCCGCTATCACGCGGGGCTCGCCTGTCGCGACCTAAGCGGCAATCTCATCGAGCTGGTCGTTCGGGCCGAGGAGAGCGGCGAGCGATATTTTCCATCGCGCGATGCGGGAATTGTCGGCCTGTCACACGTGATCCTCGGCAGCCGGGACCCGGCGTCTGACGCCGCTGTGTGGGTGGACATCCTCGGAGCGCGGATCACCGATCGGGTGGGCGACGCAATCTACCTCGGCTGGGACGATCAGCATCACAGGATCATGATTGTGCCGAGCAAGCGCGAGAGCTTCCTCGTCGTGGGGTTTGAGGTCGAGAGCATCGACGCCGTGATGCAGTCGAAATATTTTCTCCTTGACCGGCAGGTCGGCATTGTCCGCGGCCCAGGCAAGGAACCCGCGAGCGGTGAAGTGTTTCTGACCTTCAGCGGGCCCTCGCCCGACAGCTATTTCACCTATTCGACCCGATCGGATCCGTCGCCCGTCGGACGCCGGCCACGGCAGTTTGCCGATTCTCCCGCCTCGCTATGCAGTTGGGGTTCGACCTCCAACCTCGAAGAATTGGGAGGAACGTTGCCATGACCATCAACATCATTGACATCGCTTATACTCGTCTCAAGACACCGGATGTCGCGCGTACCGATTTCGCCACGCGAATACTTGGCCTGGAGCCTGTCGATCGCGCGGTTGATCGCCTGTCGTTTCGCTCCGATAGTCGCATGAGCACGATGAGCTACGAGATCGGCGACCCATCCGAAACGATTGTCGGCTTCGAATTGGCGAATGGGGAGGATCTCCTCAATGCGGCGAAAACGCTCGAAGCATTAGGGTATGAGGTGTGCTACGGTTCGCATGAGGAACGCGAGCAGCGGCACGTTTCCGAATTCATAGCCTTTCGTGACCCCAGCGGGGGACGCATCGAATTCGCGGTTTCGCCGCAGATCGGTGGCAATGGCGCGCAGCTGTCTCGCGACGCGGGAATTACGGGTTTCAGTCACGTCGGTCTGTTCAGCCGGGATCCCGGTCGCGATGAGCATTTCTGGACCCAAATATGCAATGCACGCGTCAGTGACCGGGTAGGCGAGCTCCCGCTGCTCCGTCTGAGCCAGATTCACCACAGCATCGCGCTCGTCCCCGCAGACCGGTGCGGTATCCAGCACATCAACCACCAGGTTCAGTCGATCGACGATGTGCAGCGCAGCTACGCGCTGCTTAGCCAGCATAAGGTTCCCATCGTCTTCGGACCCGGCCGGCATCCGACTTCGGGCGCGCGGTTCGTATATTTCGAGGGTCCCGACGGGATGGTCTTTGAATATTCCGTCGGCGTGCGCGAGGTCGACGAAGAGACCTACAGGGAACGCCAGTTCGGCTTTGAACCGAAGAGCTTCTGCATGTGGGGCGCAACCCCGAAAATCAAGGAGTTGTCCACATAGACTTGGGCCCCGGTGGGCAGCGGGCATGGGATGAATGTGACCGCATCGCGAGGTGACGCGGGCGGCGAAATAGCAAAGAGAAAGGATGGGAGATGACGGTTCCGGAGGCTTATCTTCAAGACATTGTCTGGCCGGCAAATTTTAACGAAATCCCCAAGGAGATTTTCGTCCGGCAAGACCTCTACCAAGCCGAGATCGACCGGATTTTCCGTGGAGCCGAGTGGCATCCCGTTGCGCACGAAAGCGAAGTGCCGCACCCGGGGGACTTCAAAACCTGCAATCTTGCGGACGTCCCCCTGCTCATCATCCGCGGCGACGACGGACGGGTCAGGGCATTCTTCAACGCCTGCTCACATCGCAGCACCCAGATCGAGGTAAAGCCTTCGGGCAATCGAGCCGAATTCGAATGCCCCTATCATCGGTGGCTGTTCAACAAAGAGGGCGAGTTGGTCGGCTGCCCCAATCAGCGCGAATTCATCCCCGGTTTCGACAAGAAAGACTATCCGCTGACCCAGCCGCGGCAGGAATCGGTCGGCGGCCTCCTGTTCGTGACGCTGTCGCCGGACACCGAAAGCCTCGACGACTTCCTGCAGGAAGCGAAAGGGTCGTTGCTGGACATCATGGCCGGTGACGGACGCCTCAAGCTGATTGGCTATCATCGGGTCCGGTATCTGACCAACTGGAAAGCCTATAGCGACAACGACGGCTATCATCCGCCGCTCCTGCACCAGGCGTTCACGATGCTCAACTGGCAGGGCGGCGCAGGCCGCCAGTATGCGACTACCGGACGTGGCCATTATTGCATCGAAACCGAGTTGACCGTTCCCCAGCCCACGAGCGTAATCCGCGATGCTTCGGTCATCGAGTTTCGCGACGAGGGGCGGCCGAAAAACGCCAGCGTGCTCGCTCTCTTTCCGATGCTCGTCGCCTCAAATTACCTGAACGTCATCAGCATCCGTTTCGCTACGCCTGTCGCAATCGACGAGGTGGAAGTCACCTACGCCTATTTCGCGCATCAGGACGACGATGACGCGATGGTCTTGCACCGAATAAGGCAAAGCTCCAACGCGATCGGCCCGTCCGGCCTGATCAGTATGGAAGACGCCTCGGTTTTCCACCGGGTCCAGATCGGCAATCGCACCCCCGGCAAGGCCATCTTCCAAAAAGGCGTCACCGATCCATCCCGGCTCGGGTTCGAATTCCGTCAGAACGACGAGAGCGGCAATCTTCCGCACTGGGAATATTATCGCGCCGCCATGGGCTTCCGGAGGAGGGAGGCATGACGCGCTTGACGCTCGACGAGCTCGCGCGGCTCGATGAACTCCAGTCGGCATATATGTCGGCACTGGACGGGAAGAAAATGCGGTCGTGGCTCGACACGTTCGAAGATGATCCGAGCGCGAGTTACATCTGCATCGCGCGCAACGATGTCGAGAGCGGCCTGCGCGTGGCGATGATGCTCGACGACTGCCGCGACAGGTTAATCGATCGCTGCACCTTCATCGAAGACATATGGGCGGGTACATTCCAGGACTATCGTACCCGGCATTTCGTTCAGCGCGTGCACGCCAGCCGCCGCGCGGATGGTCTCGTCGACATGGTCTCGAACTTCTCCGTGATCTTTACCCCCGACGATACCGGGCTGCCGCAGCAGCTGGCCGCCGGGACCTACGAGGACATTATTCGAATGGAAGACGATCAATGTCGCTTTCTGTCGCGGAACGCGGTGACCGACAACGCGGTCGTGCCGCGGTATCTGGTGTTTCCTTTGTGAGCGGTGACAGAATAACCTTATAAATCAATTACTAAATAATCGGGAGGGAGACCGAAAATGAAAGGCCTTTTTGCATCCAAAGCGCTGCTGATGATGACGGCAGCCGTGACCGCCGCGCCATCCATGGCGCAAACGGCGCCCGTTGGCGGTTTGTCCGCGCCCAGCCCGTCGGCCCCAGCCGAGGATCAGGATCAAACCTCGACGCAGAGCGGCCTCGTAGATATCGTCGTGACCGCGACGCGCCGGGAACAGAAGTTGCAGGATGTGCCGGTCGCGGTGACCGCCGTGACTTCGGAATCGCTTGGCCGTTCGGGTGCGGCCGACATCCGGAATCTCACTCAGGTCGTGCCCGGCTTCTTCGGTGGCCGCGCTGCGGGCGTGTTCCTGCCCGTTATCCGCGGGGTGGGGTCGAGCAGTATTTCGGTCGGGGACGAGTCAAACGTAGCAACCTATGTCGATGGAATCTACCAGGGAGACCCATTTTCCACCTGGACCGATCTCGTCAAGGTCGACCGCGTCGAGGTCCTGCGCGGGCCGCAGGGGACAATATTCGGTCGGAACGCGACGGGCGGGTTGATCAATGTCATTACGCCTGATCCCAGTTTCGACTTCAGCGGCATGGTTTCGGCGCGCGCGGCCGCCCTCGAGACGGGCGACGGAGACTATAATGTGCGCGGCTATCTGACTGGTGGCCTGTCCGATACGATTGCAGCCGATATCGCCGGAATTTACCGCAAAACGGACAGTTTTGTCGACGATCTCGTGCGCGGTGGGAAAGCTGGCGGCTATCAGGTTGTCGATGTCCGCAGCAAGCTGATGTACCGCGGCGAGAACGGAAACAAGATCGTCCTCACGGGAGAATATTTCGATCGCAAGGGCTCGGAGAATGTCTACCAGCCCTATGAGAATAACACGGCAGGTCGAGCCTTTCCCGGCGCGATCCTCCCGTTGAAACCCTGGCAGCTGTCCGCCGATCTGCGCCCCTCGCTCGCCACCCGGCGATACAGTGTCGCCTTGCAGACACGCTTCGATCTAGGCGGGGTCAATCTGGAGACGACCGGGGCATATGCCTCCAACCGAACCTCTCAGGCGACGGATTCGGATTCGTCGAATATCTTGCTCGCGACTTTTGTGGCCCCCAAAATCGCATCGGAATATTATAGTCAGGAAGTGCGCCTGCTCTCGTCCGGCTCCGGGCCGCTTCAATGGATCGCTGGTTTATATGCCTTCCACCTCTCCGGCGACGCCAACTTCATTCTGAGCAGTCGCGCTGATCCGAGCCAGCCACTGCTCGTGCGCACATTCGACCCCGTCCTGAAGACGACCTCCTATGCCGGATTCGCCGAGGCGACGCTTGAGGTCGTCCCGCGCCTGTTCGTGACGGGCGGCATTCGCTACACCCATGAGAAAAGAAGTTTCGATCAGATCGTAAACGGCGTCGCCCTTTTTCCGCAGACAGCGGAAAAATCCTTTAACAGGGTCACGTATAAAGGCACGGTCCGGTTCGAAATCGGACCGGACACGAATATCTACGCGACCTACAGCACCGGCTTCAAAAGCGGTGTGTTCAACATGACTGGCGTGTCGCCTCTCGCGGTCGATCCCGAGACGCTCAAAGCCCTCGAAGGCGGTATCAAGTCTGACATCACGCCCTGGCTGCGCGCCAATCTCGCCTTGTATCGTTATGATTATAAGGATTTGCAGGTCACTGCCCGCGATCCGTTGGGTCCCGGTTATGTCCTGCAGAACGCCGCGAACGCCACTCTTTACGGCGGCGAACTCGAAACCACTTTGGCGCCAACCGATCATTTCCGGGTCAACGCGGCGGTCGCCTACGCCCATGCGGAATATGACGATTTTCCGCTCGCGCAAGTTTTCATTCCCCGGCCAACGGGAGGCAATATCGTGTCGCAAGCGGATGTGTCGGGCAACCGCCTACCGCGGGCACCTCGCTGGACCTTTAACATCGCTCCAAGTCTCGACGTACCGCTCGCATCGGGAATGTTGAACATCAACGGCACCCTGTTCCGCAGTTCGGTCGTCTATTTCGACTTCCTGAATTCCGTGAAGCAGGATCCCTATACGGCGATCAACAGCGAAATTTCGTGGCGAACGGATGACGAAAAGTTTCGGTTCTCGATCTGGGCGACGAATTTGACCAATGAGAAGATCATCCAGGAAGTTCGGCCCGGCGCGCTTGGCACCGATCTCAGGTACGAGCTGCCCCGGCGTATCGGCGCCGGCGTCGAAGTGAAATTCTGATGCGATCGCCGGTCATAGGCTGGCTCGCCCCTCAAGGATTGAGAGCATAGATGGCAATTCCAGATCAGTACGACCTTTACTATGATGGCGGGTGGCATGCACCGACGGCGGGCGGGTACAGTCCCTCGCACAATCCGGCCAACGGCTCGCTCATCGCACATGTCGCGCAGGCAGAAAGCGAGGATGTCGACCGGGCAGTCCTCGCTGCCGCCGTCGGATCCAGGGTCTGGCGCGATGTGCCACCCCTCGAACGTGCCCGGCTGCTGCGCGAAGTAGCGGCAGTCATTCGCCAGAATGCAAAGGAATTGGCGCAACTCGATGCTCTCGATTGCGGCAACCCGGTCCGTGAACTGGCGGCCGACTCCCATGTGGCAGCCGCGCTCATCGACTATTTCTCCGGGCTGGTGACGGAGATGAAAGGTGCTTCGGTCCCCGTCGGACCAGATGCGGTCAACTTCTCCGTCAGGCAGCCATTTGGCGTCGTCGCCCGCATTCTGGCCTTCAATCATCCGTTTCTGTTCTGCGCCGGCAAGGTTGCCGCTCCCCTTGCAGCCGGCAATGCGGTAATCGTCAAGCCATCCGAACAGGCTCCCCTGTCAGCACTCCGCTTCGCCGAGCTGATCGACGGCTTGTTGCCGTCGGGTACGTTCAGCGTCCTTACGGGAGGAGCCGAAACGGGGGCGGCGTTAGCGGCCCACCCCAAGGTGGCGATGATCAGCTTGGTGGGGAGCGCGGCTGCAGGTCGCGCTCTGATGCGCGAGGCCAGTCCAACGCTCAAGCCAGTCTTGCTCGAACTTGGCGGCAAGAATGCCCTGATAGCCTATGGCGATGCCGATCCCGCCGAAGTAGCAAAAGCCTTGATCCAGGGCATGAATTTTGCGTGGTGCGGCCAATCATGCGGGTCGACGAGCCGGGCGTTCATACATGAGGACATCTACGACGCGGTTCTGGCTCGTATCGAGGAGGAAGCCCAGCGGTTTCAGCCGGGCGATCCGTCCAACGAGGCGACTTCGATGGGCGCGATCATCAGCGCGAAACAGCATGAGCGCATAGTCGGATTCATCGATAGCGCCCAGGCGGAAGGCGCTCGACTGATATGCGGCGGGGGGCCACCGGCCGACCAAGCTCTTGCGCGCGGCCTGTACATCGAGCCGACAGTGTTTGCCGACGTTACCCCTGACATGCGCTTGGCCCGCGAAGAGGTTTTCGGGCCGGTGCTCGGAATCCTGCGATGGTCCGACGAGCCGACGATGATCGAGGTCGTCAACGAACTGGAGTATGGATTGACCTGCTCAATCTGGACACGAGATCTCGAACGCGCGCACCGCACCGCCATGGCCGTCGACGTAGGCTATGTCTGGATCAACGAGACCTCACGCCACATTCTTGGAGCCCCCTTCGGCGGAATGAAACAGTCGGGCATCGGCCGTGAGGAATGCCTCGGCGAACTGCTGGCGTTCACCCAGGAGAAAAATATCTTCATCTCGTTGGGATCGGGCAACCGGTGACGGGCGGGGGCGCGCCTCCTGTGCTGCAACCGGCGCTCGGCACAGCACGCACGCCGCCTGGCGAGGGCGAAGCCGCGCTGGCTGTGGCGGGGGCGGCTTTCCGCCGCCGCATCGCCATGTTTTTCCTGACCTTTGCTCTCACACTCAACTTTGTTGACCGGCAGATCGTCAACATTCTAGCCGAACCGATCCGGGAAGAGTTGCAGCTGGCGGACTGGCAAATCGGGCTGATGTCGGGCCTTGCCTTTGCCTTGCTTTATAGCGTCGCCGGAATCCCGCTCGCGCGCTGGGCGGATCGCGGCAACCGGCCAAAGATCATGGCATTTTCCGTTCTCGTCTGGAGCGGGTTCACCATCGCCTGCAGCCTCGCGCGAAGCTTTCCCCAACTTTTGGTGGGGCGTGTCGGAGTGGGGATTGGCGAGGCCGGCCTGACACCTGCCGCAAATTCGCTCATCGTCGATTATTACCCACCCGAGCGGCGCGCGTCGGCGCTTTCGCTCTACTATCTTGGCGTGCCGTTGGGAACGTTGGCGGGGATGGCATTGGGAGGGCTGGTTGCCGATGCCTATGGCTGGCGCACCGCCTTTCTGGTGGCCGGCATACCAGGTGTCGTCCTTGCCCCCTTTTTGCTGCTGGTTTTGCGCGAACCGCGCAAGGCGCACGCCGCTCTGTTGCGAACGGCGCCGCCGGGCGCTCTCGCGGCGGTAAAGACGCTTTGGGCGGTTCGCACCTACCGGCTCATCGTGATCGCGACTGCGCTGCAAGCCGCGGTAGGATATGGCTTCGGACCTTTCATCGCATCTTTTTTTATCCGCAATCATGGCCCGGAGATCGTCGCCATGGCCACCCAGGCCGGGATGGGGGTTTCGGGGTTCCTGGGCCTGACGCTCGGTCTTTCCACAGGTCTCGCAGGCGCCGCCGGCGTGTGGCTCGGTGGGTTGCTGGCCGATCGGTTCGGCCGGAGCGACGTCCGAGCCTATGTAACCATCCCTGCGTTTGCGTCGCTGGCGGCCCTTCCCTGTTATGCCGTCATCTTCAGCATCGACAGTGGCGCGCTGGCGCTTGCGGGCCTTGCGCTTCCCAACATGCTAGGGGCCATGTGGATGGCCCGGTCCACAGTACCCAGCAAAGCGTCTCACCGCCGGAGATCCGTGGCGCGCGACCGCCCTCTTCCTTCTGGTCTTGAACCTGGTCGGCGTGGGTTTGGGACCGCTGTTCGTCGGGACGGCCAGCGACGCGATCTCGTGGCAGTTCGATCAAGATTCCGGCAGGAGTTTGCGTGCCGCCCTCATCCTTACAAGCCTGGTCGCACCATTCTCCGCATTTCTTTTCTGGCGCGCGCGGTCGTCGATCGGGCGCGACATGACCAGGTGGAAGGCCGTCAATCCAGTGTGACACAAATTGTTCATCATCATTGTCTGGAGAATGAAATTGTCAGCGGAAAATCATCTAGCAATGGGCGCCGGCGGCACCTTGCCGGCCGGCAAGGGCGATCGCGCGCCGTCAGGACCGCACCGCATGCCGGACCGCCTCGACATACGCGGCCGCGACTATGACGCGGCAGGCCTGCGATCGCTTGTGGCACCGGGCTGGATTCATTCGGCGGTGTATACCGACGCGAAGATTTTCGATCTTGAACTCGAGCGGATTTTCCACACCGGTTGGCTGTTCATCGGCCATGAGAGCGAGATTGCAAAAACGGGCGAGTTCAAGCGTCGGCAGATGGGCCGTCAACCGGTCATTTTTGTTCGCGGCCAGGATGGCGAGATCCGCGTTTTCCTGAACCGCTGCCGACACAGGGGCGCAATCGTCTGCGAGGTGGACGAAGGCAGGGACAGCTTTTTCCGCTGCTGGTATCACGGCTGGACCTATTCCAATGCTGGCGAACTGGTCAGCGTTTCCGGGCCCGACGGCTATGGGCCGAGTTTCGACGCGAGCGAAAACGGTCTCACGCCGGTGCCGCGGGTCGAAAATTATCGCGGCTTCATATTCGCGGCTTTGAGCGAAAAGGTCCTTCCGCTCGAGGACTATCTCGGCAACGCAGCCAAGGTGATCGACATCCTGGTCGACGCGGCACCGGGCGGAGAGTTGAGCGTGCGAGCCGGATCCAACCGGACGATCTATAAAGGAAATTGGAAGCAGGTCGGGATGGATGGATATCATCCGTTGTTCGTCCATGCCTCGGTGCTGGCGACATGGGAACGACACACCGATTCGGGTCACAGCCTCGGTGCCACGCACAGTGCGAACCCCTTCGACTTCGACGGAATCTCGGAAACGCGCGACTTCGGTCATGGCCACACGATGCTCGATTTCCGTAAGCATCGGCTCAAGCACTCGGGAAAATATCGCGCGCTTCTGGAAAACACGCCGGGAGGGGCAGACTATATCGACGCGCTCTATGCAGAGCATGATGTTGCCTGGGCGGACATGCTGCTTGCCATGGCGGGCGATCCTCACGTCGGCGTTTTTCCAAACCTGCAACTGATCAACAACCAGATCCGGATCGTTAATCCCCTGTCTGTCGACGAGACCGAGGTCGTGATGTTCCCTGTGCTGTTCTCCAACGTCAGCACCGAAATCAATGCGCTGCGACTTCGCCAGCATGAATCCTTTTATGGACCCGCAGGATCCGGATCGACAGACGACGCCGAGATTTTCGAGCGGGTGCAACTCGGCCTGGAGGCTAATCTCGATCCGTGGATCAATATATCGCGCGGGATGGAGCGCGAGTGGGTTGATGAAGATGGGACGATCGTCGGCCATGTTTCCGACGAGGTTCCGCAGCGCGCTCAGATCCGGCAATGGCTGGCGATGATGGCCGAAGAATCGCCCGATGGGAGGCGTTAGGATGAACATGGTAGCAGCAGATCTTTGCGATTTCACCGTCTTCTCGGAATTGAAGGAGAGCCGGGCAATCCTGCCCGGGAGCGACATTTTCGGCAAAATCGAAGCATTTTTGTATTTTGAGGCCGAATTGATGGACAGCCACGCCTATGACGATTGGCTCGCGCTCTGGGAGCCGGGCGGCCTCTACTGGGTTCCCTCCAATCAGGCCGACCTCGACCCCGATCGGTCCGTCTCGATCATCTACGAGCATTATGACCAGATCTCGGATCGAATATTCCGCCTGAAGGATAAGCGGATGCATTCGCAAAGTCCGAAGTCGCGTCTGATCCGCATCGTCTCGAACATTACGGTCGCCGCATCCGGCGGATCCGATGTCCTTGTCAGTTCAAACTTCATCCTGGGCGAGGCGCGCTCCGGTCAGCATCAATCCTTGTTCGCGCGCGCGACCCACCTCCTGAAACAGGGGGCCGATGGCTTCAAAATCTTGGGCAAGAAGGTCTATCTGATCAACAATGATGCGCCCATGCGCAATGTGACCTTCCTGCTATGAGAGGTGCAGGCGAAGGAGCGGGCAAGCCGCGCCGTGAGCAGCCACTCATCGCTACCGTCATTGGCGATCCGGCGGGTATCGGTCCAGAGGTCTGTGTCAAGGCACTCGCCGCCGGCAACCACGCGGCGCGGCACCTATTGATCGGAAGCATCGACGCTGTCCGGTTCGCGGCCGCGGCGAGCGGGATTAGCCCTCCCATCTACCAGGTGGAAACGCCGGATGAGGTGTCCGGTGCGGTTGGCGAAATCGCCGTTCTCGACCACGGCTCGCTGGCGAGGGGGGCATGGGATATCGGACAGTCGGGCGCCGCTTCGGGCCGGGCGGTGATAGAATGGATCCGCTTGGCCGAGCAATTGGCTCGCAATGGAGAGATCGATGGCTGGATCATGGCCCCGGTCGACTCGCAATCACTCAAGGCGTCTGGCGAAATATCGTCGATCGACGATCTTCAGCCGACTGGAACCTATCTATTGCGAGTCAGCCCCTCGTTGCGGATCGTCCCAATCACCGAGCATATCAGCATCGCCGAGGTCCCGGGCACTGTCTCTGCCGCGGCGGTGTCGTCGCTGATCGGTCTCGTTGACGAGACTTTCAGGCGTTGGGGCGTCAATGCCCCCAGGATCGGCGTCGCCGGCCTGAATCCGCACGCGATGGGAACTGAAGAAGTGCGCGAGATCGCGCCGGCGGTCGAACGGGAGCGCGCGGCGGGGCGCCGCGTCGAGGGGCCGGTGTCGCCCGATTCGATATTTCGTCTTGCCATGGAGGGGCGATACGACGTCGTTGTCTCAATGTATCATGACCAGGGCCAGATTGCGCTCAAGACGGCTGCCTTCGAAGGCGCGTGCACCATCTATATCGGCCTCGATTATGTTCATCTGACCGTACCGCACGGATCTGCCATGGAAATTGCGGGACAGGGCATCGCCCAGCACGCCAGCATGGCCTCCGCGATGAAGATGGCCGAATCACTCTGCTTCGGGAGAGGGTTTTATGCCGGCGACGATTGACCCCGGACTTCAGATGCAGGTGCGCATGGCGGCGCGCGGCCTGGCGCACGCCGGGCTCGTGCACGCGTTCGGCCATTGCAGTGCGCGCATCGATGCGCGGCACTTTCTTGTCTGTGCCGCAATGCCCATGGGGCTTATCAAGGACGAACCCGGTACTATTGTCTCGGTCGATGGCGCCCTTCCCCAAAAAGTGCTTGGCGAAGTGCGCGCGCACCAGGCGATTTATGCCGCGCGTCCGATGTCGGCGGCATTTGTCGCATCATGCCCGCCGCCACCATGTCGTTGTCGACGCTCGGGATCACACCGGCGGCGCGGCACGGCCTAGGCGCCTATTTCGCTCCCCGGCCGCCGCTTTGGGACGATCCCAGGCTCCTGCGCGACGACGCTTCAGCGAGAAATCTTGCAATTGCCCTTGGCGAGGCTCGTGCGATCGTCATGCGAGGAAACGGAGCGATTACGGTCGGGCAAGATCTGAAGGAAGCTGCGACTTTTGCCTTCTTCCTCGAAGACGCCGCGCGGGTAGAGCGCGACGTGCGCTCGATGGGGTTCGGCCCTCAACACGGGCTTCTCGATGAAGACGAGATACGCGCGCGCCAGACCCTGGCCGGCGGCGTCGTTGAGCGGATGTGGAGTTGGCTGACGGCGATGGACGTGACCGAAGGTCGAGGAGCAAGCGGCGGATGACGTCAGGCGCGGTGCTCGCATATGCCCCGTTGCCTCGCCCGAATACCAGCAAGAAAGAGGAAACGATATGACCGACATGACCAAGACAGACACCTTCGCGGGGCGCGTCGCGCTCATCACGGGCGCGGGACAAGGAATCGGGCGGGTTTTCGCCAAAGGCTTCGCGCGCGCCGGTGCGAAAATCGCCATCGTCGAACTGAACGAAGACAGCGGACGGTCGGTAGCGGCCGAGGTCGAAGCGGAATGTGGCGCCGGCACCGTTATCGCCATTCGGGCCGATGTGGCCGATCCGGCAGCCGTCGACGCCGCCATAGCGGAGACATTGGAGGCCTTTGGCCGCATTGACGTCGCCATCAACAATGCGGCGATCTTCTCGACGCTGAAAATGCGGCCCTTCGAGGAAATCCCGTTTGACGAGTGGAGACAGGTCATGCGCGTGAACGTCGATGGCGTAATGCTGGTGTCCAAGGCGTGCGCGCCGGTAATGCGAGGTAATCGTCATGGGCGCATCATCAACATCTCGTCCGGGGTGGTGACTATGGGCCGACCGCACTATTTACATTATGTGGCTTCCAAAGCGGCGGTGGTCGGTATGACGCGCGCCATGGCGCGTGAACTCGGCGCCGACGGGATCACGGTGAATGCGCTGCTTCCGGGCGCAACCTTCACGGAGATCGAGCGCGAGACGGTGACGCCCGCGCAAAAGACCCAGATATTGAACATGCAGTGCATCAACGCCACGAGACCGCAGACGACTTGCTCGCCGCAGCGCTTTACCTCGCGTCCGACGGCGCAGAATTTGTGACGGGCCAGTCGATAGCCGTCGATGGCGGTACGACGTTTCGCTGAACAGGCCCGCAACGAGGCGGGCGGAATGGCCAGCCGGGTGCGGACGGCATCCTGTTGCATCTCGCAGCTATGACTTTG
This sequence comes from Sphingopyxis sp., assembly GCA_015657575.1. Taxonomy (GTDB): domain Bacteria; phylum Pseudomonadota; class Alphaproteobacteria; order Sphingomonadales; family Sphingomonadaceae; genus Sphingopyxis. Next base: position 18,643 of record JACDQN010000502.1, on the reverse strand, counting down.
ACAAGCCCGATAGGAAAGCTATGCCATCTGTACGTTCGGCCGCATGAGGGTCTCGGCAAGAGGTGTAGCAGACGCAGTGGCGGACATTTCCCCAGCTCACGACAATTCGCACAAGCCACAAGGCGAACGCAGTAGAAAGATGCGGGCTCGAATCCTTTCGGCCGCTATCAATCTGTTGCGCGAGAAAGGTTATTCGGCGTTTCGCGTCGCAGACGTTGCCGAAAGCGCAGGCGTCTCTCGCGGAGCGCAGCTTCACCATTTTCCGACAAAGGACCAACTAGTCGCCGCCTGCCTGGAGCAGGTTTTTTCGGCAGCCCTCGAGAAGGCGACCGTTGCCGCGGGTAAGGCTATCGAAGATGACGGCCTCCTCGAGGCTGCATGCGACGATGCAGAGGCATTCTTCTACGGTGAAGATTTTTTGATCGCGCTCGACCTCGTCATCTCGGGAAACAAGCTTCGGGCCCTCGCCGACGATGTTCGCGGTATGTCGCAGCAACGACGCGTCGGGGCCGAGCAAGTCTGGGTCAGCCGTTTTGCCAAGACCGGCCTGTCTCCGTCTGACGCCGAAGACATATTGTGGCTGCTGTGGAGCGTGCTCCGCGGATTGGCGGTGCGAGCCCAGATCGGAAAGGACCCCGAGCGGGCAAGGCGCGTCACCGAGCTGACAATTGCCTTGCTGTCCGGCTATGCGCAGTCGCTGCGGGAGCGGAACGACGGGACGGGCGGCCCAGACGCTATTGGTTGAAGCTTGCGATGACAAGCTTCTCGCCGCGCAGTGATTGCTGCCGAACCATCGGGTCCCGTTCCCTCAAGCCGCGTAGACATTACCATAGCGTTCGCGCAGTTGCTTCTTGTCGATTTTCCCTGTTGCCGTAAGTGGCACCGCGCCGACGAGGATGCGATCGGGCAGCTGCCATTTCGCGAATTCCGCGGATAGGGTTGATAGAATTTCCTTTTCGTCGGGAAGGATTCCATCATGAGGCTCGACGATCAAGAGCGGGCGCTCTTCCCATTTAGGGTGCGGAATGCCGACGACCGCGGCGATCTTGACCCCGCTGCACCCAGCGGCAACATTCTCAAGGTCGATTGAGCTGATCCACTCTCCTCCCGACTTGATGACATCTTTGGTGCGGTCTGTGATTCGCATGAACCCCTGGGCGTCGAGTGTCGCAACGTCGCCGGTATCGAACCACCCGTCGACATCGGTGCAATCCGCCGGCTGACGAAAATAGCGCTGAACCACCCACGGACCCCGCACCTGTAGCGCGCCTGCCGTCGCCCCATCGTGGGGGCAGGGGTGCCCGTCTTCGCCCAAGATGCGCATCTCGACGCCGAACTGGAGCCGTCCCTGCCGCGTCCACAATATATCCTGCATCGCTGCCTCGCCGAGGTCCGCGACGGCCGGCGTCGGTGTTGCGATCACACCGAGCGGGCAGGTCTCGGTCATTCCCCAGAGCTGAAGGACATCGACATCATGGTCGGCCTTGAAGCTTTCTGCCATCGCGCGAGGTACGGCGGAGCCCCCGATCATAATCCGCTTGAGCGTTCCCGTGTCGCCGCCGGTTGCCTCGAGGTGGGCGAGATACATGGTCCAGATCGTGGGCACCCCACCGGTAAAAGAAACCGCCTCCCCTCGGATTAGGGCCTGGAGGCTAGGACCGTCCATGCGGTCGCCAGGAAGAACGAGCTTGGCGCCGCAGAGCGGCGCCACGAACGGAAGGCCCCAGGCGGTGGCGTGATAGAGCGAGGAGCAAGGCATCACGCAATCGAACGACGTGAGGCCGAACGCGCTCGCCAAGCCCGCTCCCATCGCATGCAGAACGACTGCCCGGTGGCTGTAGAGAACCCCCTTGGGATCGCCTGTGGTCCCCGAGGTGTAACAAAGAAACGCCCCGGAATTTTCATCGATTTCGGGCCAGGTGATCGAGACCGGTGCCGACGCGAGCAAGGGCTCATAGGCCAGCGCCCCGAACCCCTCGCCGATGCCGACGCCTTCGTCGGACAGTACGATGTATTTTTCGATATGCGGGAGGCTGGGCGCAAGCCGCTCGACGAGCGCGGCGAGGTTGGGCTCGAACGCCAATATGCGACTCTCGGCATGGTTCAAGGTAAAGATCAGCTGATCGTCGGGGAGCCGGGGGTTGGCGGTGTGAAGCACTGCCCCAAGGCCCGGGACCGCGTAGAAGAGTTCCAAATGCCGGTGCGTGTTCCAGGCGAGCGACGATATCCGGTCACCGCTCCCGATCCCGGCAAGGGTGAACATGTTGGCAGCCTGCGCTACCCGGCGGGCGAGCGCTGCATAATCATAACGCCACAACCGATCGCTGCCGATTTCGCGCGACACCACTTCCCGGGTTGCGTGCGCGGCGGCGGCATATGTCAGGATCGTGCCGATCGCCAGTTGCGCAGGCTGCATTTGTCCCGTGATCGTCATGCATGCATCCTTCGACAAGTAGCAGTTGAACGGACCGTCTTTACGCGACAGCAAACAAAGTCCGCCAGCACAAGCCACCGAGGCTCATGCTGGCGGACACGGCGGCAGCCCGGCCGCACGCGATCCGCGGGATCAAGCCCTTGGACCGCGTTTGGGCGCGTCAGAACCGGAGTTCGGCGCTGACGCCCACTTTTCTTGGCTGTTCGTAAAAGCCGTCAGTTGCCTGCGCCCCGACACGAATGGTCTGGAAGACCTTTTCGTTGGTGAGGTTGGTCGCCCAGAGGCTGAATTTCCAGCGATCACCGGTTGGGGCAAAGGATATCGACGCATTGGTAAGGGTATAGCTCGGCTGGGAGAAAATATTCTGGAAGTCATAATAGAGCCGGGTCGAGTAGAAGGTGTTGACCGAGACCCCAAGGCGCCCTGCATCGAACTCATGGCCCCAATCGACCCCCAGGTTGAACGTCCACTTCGGGGCGCGGGTCATCACGTTACCCGACGCGTCCGCCGGGGCAACAGTGTTGCCTCCGTCGGGGCGCGGGAAAAAGCTCTGCGCGAGCGGAAAATCACGATAGCGCGCGTGGCTGTAGGCCGCCGAGCCGCGGATGTTGAGATCGTCAATCGGTTGGATAATCGCCTCGAACTCGCCGCCATAGATTTTGGCGCTCGCTGCGTTCTGCAGGACGTAGCTCGGACCCGACGCGTCTTTGGCCTGAACTTGCAGATCGTCGTACGTATAGTGATAAACGGCGAGGTTCGTGCGGAGCCAATTGAAGGGGTCGACCTTGATGCCGGCCTCCCATGCCTTGATGTTCTCGGGATTGACCGGATTCGGCGATGTGCCCGCCATATTGTAGACGCCGCTTTTGAATGCGGTGCCATAGCTTGCATAAATGCTTCCGTCGGGTGCGAACTGGTACCGGACTGCGCCGCGATAGTTGAACTTGTTGAACGACTTGGCGGTCTTCGGAACGACCAGATTTCCATTAACGACCTGTTCGAAGGTCCGCCGCTCGGTGGTGTACCGCGCGCCGACAGTGATGAACAGGTCGTCGACGATCTCGTAGGTTCCTTCGGCAAAGCCCGCGAACGAGCGACCCGATAGTGCGGGATCAAGGTTGAGGGTGGTCGGAGGGATTCCAGGCCCCGGCGACGTGACGAGATCCAACTCAGTATGACCGCCGAACTGGTAGAAATAGCCGCCCAGGAGCCACTGGAATCGGCCGGGGTCGGCAGACGTGAACTTGATTTCCTGGCTCCCCGATTCCGTCGCAAATGTTGCAGGGAAATTACCGAGGAAGATGTTCGAGGCGTCCGAATCGGTTTCCTGGTACCAGCGCAGATTCATGAAGCCGCTCGTCGCCTCGAGGTTGAAGCCGTCGAACTCGAGTTTTACATGCAGCGCCGCACTCCAGCGCCGTAAGTCCAGCGTAGGAATGCTGTCAGTGACGCCTGCCAAGCGTCGGTCGGAAGTATAACGCCCGGGAAGCGACGGCCGGCCGTATTCCCATTGACCGGCTGGGGCGAATTGGTCGTGCTGTTCTGGTCGAAGATTCGCCGGTCAGGATGACCTTGGCATTGTCGGAAGGCTGCCACAGCAGCTTGCTGCGAAAGTTGATCACTTGCTGGTCGCCGAGCGTGCCGCCGCGCACCAGATCGTCGATATAGCCGTCGTTCTTGCGATAGAGGGCGGCAAAATCGGCAGCCAATTTATCGCTAAGGCCGCCGGTGATATAGAAGCGGGCATCATAATCGCCCGCGTCCCTCCGCATGCGGCCGTAACGCAGCGACGCCTTGCCGCGCAGGTCAAAACTGGGGTCGGGGGTAATCACGTTGATCAGGCCGCCGGTGGCGTTGCGGCCAAATGTCGTGCCTTGCGGTCCGCGCAGCACTTCCACGCGCTCGACTTCGACGAGATCGATCCAGTTGGCGGCCGACTCTGGCTGGTAGACACCATCGACATAGGTGGCGATGTTTGGCTCGTCGCCGATCGAGATGCCGGTCGACCCGACGCCGCGAATGACGGGCTGGAAGACACCCATGTTGCGGCTCCCGATGAATCCGGGAACCACCTGGGTCAACGAGCGCACCGTCGAAACATCTGCCGCCGAGAGCGAATCGCCGGTGATCGCGGTCACGGCGACAGCAACGTCCTGCAGACGCTCCTCGCGGCGCGTGGCCGTCACGATGATGTCGGAGATACCCGAACTCGACTGCGCCTCGGGCTCGGGTTCGGCAGCCGGGGCCGTATCCTGGGCTTGGCCGGCCGCGCTCCAGGCCAGTGCGAAAAGTGCGATGCCGCTCGCGAGGGCGCGCCCGCTATTATAACTGTTGGTCCTCATGTCCATTCTCCCTCTCCCTGATTCTTTTTTTCAATTCGTCCGCACATGCTCTTCAAGAAAATCCAGCCGGTCGTTTCCCCAGAATATCTGGTCGTCGACAAACATAAGCGGCGCGCCGAATACGCCGCGGGCGTAAGCTTTCGACCGCGCTTCGCGATAGGCGCGCTTGCCCTCTTTCGAATCCACGAAGGCCATGACGGCATCGGCTTCGAGACCCGCCGTTGCCGCCGAGGCGCGCAATTCGTCCCGGTCTCGCGGATCGATTCCGAGGCCCCAGATGCGCCGATAGGCATCCCGCACGAAGCCTTCGGCGGCACCGTGACGGGCCGCGAAGATTGCGGCTGTGTTCCAGCCTCCGCACTCGAAGCTCGATGGAAAGGTAAGCGGCACGTCGTACCGCCGAGCCCAACGCTGCAGATCCGCGGTCAGAACCTTTATCTTCGCCGGCACCTCGCGGTTGGACGGGCCGTAATTGCCCGCCGCAATCTTTGCTTCGGGGATGTCGATGGGATGATAGGCGAGCGCCCGGCCGTGCCGACGCGCAATCTCCGGCAGACGCAACTGTGCGAGATAGCTGAACGGGCTGATGAAATCGAAGTAGAAATCAATGGTGGCGGTCATGAGACCCTCTCTTCGATTCCCACCATCTCGCGGTAATTTTGCCAGAAGCCGATGATGGCCCCTTCCGTGACAAGATGATCCGCATCATCGGCGCCGCCGCCGCCCATCGCGATATAGGATCTTGCCTTTCTGTCCGAGCTGACCGCCTGCTGCACGATCTCGACCGCCTCGCCATCCTCCATCGAGATCATGCCCGCCGGTCCGATGAGGTTCGATTGCTTGAGGCGGATCGCGTCCATCTCCGCATCATCGTCCGCATAGCCAAATTGGGTCCACACGAGCTCGAACGAATCCGGTCCGTGGGTGACGATCTGGCGAACCGCGAGCGTGTTCGAGATCTGCTGCAAAATCAGGTTGGGATAAAGGGCCAGGATGACGAGGGTGATGCCGTCCGGAAACTCGCTCCGGCCCGCGAGCAGCGACGGATCCTGGAGCGAGAAGCTCGTGTCGAAGCTGCGCGAGTCCTGATAGACTTCGCTGTCGCGCGCCGCGTCGTTGCTGCCCGCCTTCGAATAAAGGAACGAATGCCGCTTGCTCTCGTCCATCAGGCATTCGCCGGTTTGCGTCGAACGATAGAGGCCGAAAGTATTGTGAAACAGATGGAGGAGGCTTGCGTGATAGGGGTCGCGCGTATTTTCGGCGTATAGCTTCCAGTTGCCGTGGATGAACTGGCGTTGATTGCCCAATATCTTGATCGGGCGGCACATGATCCGCTCGACATGCTTGGTGATGAGCGGACCGAGATAGTCCGTCAGCGGCTCCACTTCTTGCGAGAATGTCGCGAAAACCAGCCCATTCAACGCTTCGACGCGCAGCTTGACCAAGCCATGTTGCTTGAGATCGAAATCCGCCGGCATCCCCCCCTTGCCCTTGATCCCGCGGCGGAACGGGACGCCCATGAGGTCTCCGTTCAATTCATAAGCCCATTGATGATAAACGCATTCGAGATGCGGCACATTGCCTTGGCGTGCGCGGCATACCGTCGCGCCGCGATGCGCGCAGCGGTTCACAACGACATGGAGGCTCTGGTCCTTGTCCCGCGTCACAACGACCGGCGTGTCGCCGATGAAGGTCGATTTGAAATCACCGGGGTTCGGGACTTCGGCCTCGAGCGCAACGAAGTTCCAGGTGGGGCCGCGGAAGAGATGCTCCTGTTCGGCCTTGTAAAAGGCATCATCCGTGAACACGGAATATGGTATCCGGCAGCCAATGGGCTCCTCGGTGTCGGTCGACACTTTACCTACGGCCGTATCTTGAACATTGAGCATATCGCAACCTCGAAATGGGCTAAATGGGGCGGACCATCAAAGTGTCGATCAGGTCCGTGTCGAAAATCGCCTTCTTTGACCGAAAAAGAAATTTCCCGGACGAAAACACTATTTCATCGACATATTTACCAGCATTATACACAAATGATCGGCCGGTGTTTCTTGTCTGGAGCACTAGATAGTTTGTATGTGCCACAACCGCATCTGAACGAACCTCGTGAATGCGGCTGGTGCTGATGATGTGTCGATAGTGATGGACCGGAAAAATGTTGGCGCGCCGGAGCGAGACGATGCGGTCTACAAGCATGCCCCTGCTGTCACAGAAGATCGTCGCAACCGGCAATCCGCGGTCGGCATTCTCTCGCGGCAATACGGAATAGTGGCAGTCCTCGACGAACAGATCGGGCCACGCTTCGAGCTGATCGTCGTCAATCAGCTCGGCGTGCAGGGCAATAAGGTCCGTCACTTCCCGGAGGAGCTCGGTGCGAGGCAGAGTGGAAAGGTCCATAGCCTCAGCTCTCCGGCGCACCGGGAGCGTCGATCGTCACCCAGCCGTCCTCGATCGTCACTTCATAGGTCTTAAGCGGGATCTGGCAGGGATAAGTTGTCGCGGCTCCGCTCGGAATGTCGAAGGCGCCGCCATGATAGGGGCATTCGATCGTCGCACCGTCCTGATAGCCATCGGTAAGCTGCGCGTTGCCGTGCGTACATGTGTTGGCCGTGACATAAATCTGGCCATCGACGTTATAGACCGCGAGCGCCGGGAAGGCGCCTGCCGGTATCGCAACCGGCTCGCCGTCCTGGGGGGCGTCAATTGGGCACAGGCGAAGTCTCTCCATTTCAATCACATCCATCTCTTGAAATATCCTAAGGTGGTCAGCCGAGGGGGATGTCCATTCCGTAGCCCTCGGCTTCATTTCCATGGCCGAAGAGGTCGCGCAGATAATGTTCCTGCTGCGGGCCCGCCTTTTTCGCTCCCCAGCCAAATTCCCACAGCCACCCTGACGGATTTGCGCAGTAGAATGTCAGCGCTTCGTCGTTCGCGTGCTTTCCGAGCTGGAGTGCGACATCGATCTTTCGTTCGCGCACCGAGTCGTGGGCAAGGCCAAGATCGTCGAGCTCGCTGTACTCGAGCATCAAATGGTTGATCCGCTTGTCCATCGGACCGAGGCCGAAAGCCACGGAATGTTGCCGGTCGTTGCAATGCATGAAATAGGGGGCAGCGACCTCACCGTTCGGCAAAGCGAGGTGGTACTCGACCGAGCCCCGCAGCCCGAGCAGCTGATAAAAGCGAACCGCTGCGGCCACATCATCTTGACGCAGGATGCAATGGCCGATCCCTTCGGCGCCGGTAACAAAACGACCGAACATCGGGCGGCCGGGATGAAAAGGGCGGTAATTGTCGACCTGGGGGCCGAAGAAGATTTCGGTGGGATTACCGCCCGGATCCTTGAGCTTGGCCAAGCCGAGGACCCGGCGCTCGCGCGCCGCTTCGTCGCTCGCTATTTCGACTTCGATATTCTGGACTGTCAGCTTCTCGACAATTTCGTCGAACTCTACCGGACCCGCAACGCGCCAGCCAAGATAGGCAAGATCGTCACCGCCATCAGCATGCAGCGTGATGCGGTGATGCCATTTGTCCATTCGCAGATACGCGCGGTCGCCTTCGCCTTCATCGACATATTCCATGCCGCCGACGCCGCACGCGAAGCTCTTCCATGCATCCAGATCAGATACCGACAAGCCTAGATAACCCAGCTCGGTCACGCCCACCATATTTCGCACTCCCAAATCTCAAGCCATTTTTGGCTTTTATACGCCTGAACCAGCCTGGTTGACGTGTCGCACATGATGCAACGCGATTCGAATAGGGCAATTTAGATCATTGTGCAACCCATTGCACAATGAGCCACGCATGCTATGTTGGGTCATTCGGGATCGGAAGAGTCCAAAGAGTTGAGCCGAGAATCGTTGATCCAAATAGTTGACCTACGAATCTCGGTGGCCGGAAATGGAGGAGAGGATGTTGCAACCTGACGGAAACGGCGCAGCCGTGGCAGAGCTTGAATCACTGCGTTCGCGTATCGATGCATGGCTCGTAAAAGACGAGGGAAGCGGCCGCTTTCAGATCGACCGGGAGGCCTTTACCGACGCGGACGTGTTCGCTCTCGAGCTGAAATATATCTTCGAGCGCAACTGGGTCTTCATTGCGCACGAGAGCCAGGTCGCAAAGCCGAACGACTTTCTCACGACTTTTATCGGCCGCCAGCCCGTCATCCTGACCCGCGACCGGGCCGGGGAATTGCATTGTCTGATCAATGCTGCGCGCACCGCGCGCGCGCGTTTGCCGCGAGAAGAGCGGAAACCGCCGCAACTTCACCTGCCCCTTCCACGGTTGGACCTATAATCCCGCGGGCCAACTCCTCGACGTGACAGATGAGGCTGGGGGTGGCTACGCGCCGGGCTTCAAGCGGGAAGACTATGGTCTAGAACATGTTGCGCGCATCGAGATTTACCGGGGCTTCATTTTCGCCAGTCTCAACCCCGAGGTCGTTCCTCTTGAGGACTATCTCGCGGGCGCGAAGACATTCATCGATCTCATGGTTGATCAGTCGGTCGAAGAGAAGCTCGAAGTTCTTCCAGGCGCTACGCGCTACCGCTATCGAGGGAACTGGAAGCTGCAGGTCGAAAATGGCCTCGACGGCTATCATATCGGCACGGTGCACGCGAATTACTTCATGACGGTCGCACGCCGGGTCGACGGGACATCGAAGAACGATACCAGGGCGTTCGATTTCGGTCGCTGGGCTCAGCTCGAGGGCGGCTCTTTCTCCTTCGACAACGGCCATTGCGTGCTCTGGAATGACTATGCAAACTATCAGGACCGGCCGAATTACGAAATCCTGGACTGGTTGAAGCGCGAGCGCGGCGAAGAGCGCGCTACCTGGATGAACGGCCGGATACGCAATCTGGAGCTGTTCCCTAACGTCTTCCTCATGGACCAGACGAGCACCCAGATCCGTATCATCCGGCCCATCTCGGTGGATGAGACCGAGGTGACAACCTACTGCATAGCTCCGGTGGGTGAGAGTGACGACGCCCGCGCCTTGCGCATCCGCCAGTATGAAGATTTCTTCAATGCAAGCGGCATGGCTACGCCGGACGACCTGACCGAGTTCAACAATTGCCAGGTCGGTTTCGGTGGCGGGGCTGGCCGGATGAACGACATGTCGCGGGGATCGACACGGTGGGTGCAAGGCGTCAGCAGCCACGGCGAAGCCCTGGGCGTCGACGCCATCCTTAGCGGCACGGCGGTGGCCGACGAGGGGCTTTACGTCGCGATCCACGACGAATGGATATTGCGCATGCGCGGAGCCATTGCGAGCGAAGAGGCCGAGCGCGCGTTACCCCCGAAGCCGGAGATGGCGAAATGAGCAGCGAAGTTGCGCAATGGACCGCGATCCAGCGATTTCTCGGGCGCGAAGCGGCCGCTCTCGATGCCAAGGATTGGGATAGCTGGATCGATCTATATCATCCCGATGCCGAATATTGGGTCCCCGCGTGGGATGACAGCGGCCGATTGACCGAGGACCCAAGGCGCGAGATTTCGCTGATCTATTATCCGACCCGGGCAGGGCTCGAGGACCGCGTCTATCGCATTCGGACGGGCCGGTCGTCGGCCAGTTCGCCGGCCCCGCGCACTTCCCATATCTTTTGCCTGCTCGCGGTCGACCATGAGGACGACGTCATTCGGGCGCGGACGAATTGGTCGGTGACCTCGGTCTTGGAGGATCGGCCGACGGTCTACAGTGGGTCGGCCATTTACGATCTCGAACCGATGGGCGACGCCTTTGTGATAAAACGCAAATATACCGTCGTCATCAACGACCTCGCGCAGACGATGCTCGATGTCTACAGCATTTGAGGTCGGCGTAGCGTCGCAGCAGGCCGGATTCCGGCCCTGCATCGGTACCATGGTCGGCGAGCCGGCAGGCATCGGACCCGAGGTTACCGTTCGCGCCTGGGCGTCAGGCCGCGTGCATGAGGTGTCGGTTCCCCTATTAGTGGGGTCGGCGGCCTCGGTCGAACGAGCGCTTGACCTGACTAAAGTGTCGGCCCGCCTGCGTGTCATGCGTTCGCTCGAGCCGCTCAGCGACGACCCGGCAGTCATCGATATCCTGGATACAGGTGCGCTGGACGACCGCGCGCTCCCCTTCGCGAAAGATACGCTCGAATCGGGCATTGCGACCGCCAAGTGGCTAGCCGAACTCGATGCGCTCGCGCGCGACGGGGTCTTCGCCGGCACAGTGATGGGTCCGATCAGCACCGGATCGCTTAAACTGGCGGGAAAGCTGGATATGGTGATCAGCCCGACGCCGGGCGAGAGTTATCTGCTCCTCCTCACCGGACCGCTCCGTGTCGCCCACCTCACCGATCATATGTCGATTCGGGCGGTCTGCGACCTCATCACGCCCGAGTTGATCGATACCGCCCTACAGCAAATCGACGCGGCGCTTCGAAGCTGGGGCGTCGCCAACCCCAGGATCGTGGTCGCGGGTCTCAATCCTCATGCCATCGGCGATGAGGAAGATCGTGCCATCGGTCCTGGAGTCGCGCGCGCGCGCGCGCGCGGCATCAATGTCGATGGACCATCCGCGCCCGATACCGTCTTTCGCCAATGTATCGAAGGCCGATACGATCTCGTGCTAGCGATGTTTCACGACCAAGGCCACATAGCCGTCAAGACATGGGGATTCTCGGGAAACTGCGTGATCATGATGGGGCCACCCTATCTCCATATGTCGGTCGCACACGGCACGGCATATGACATTGTGGGAACGGGCAAAGCCGATCCATCGATGATGCTGAGTGCCATGCGGACTTGTGGGGTGCTGACCGCCGGAAAGGGCTTTTCCGAGGTGGATCGCTGACGCGCCGGCCCAACTCCGGCGTGAAGCACGGCCATTCGCGCGCTGTGCTCAAGTCGTCCACAAGGATATGAGATGCTCCTTTACTATGCGCCTGGCCTTTGCTCGCTGGCACCGCACATCGCGCTGCGCCGGATAGGGGCAGAGTTCGATATTGAAAAAGTCGACATGCCCACGCGCAGAACCGAGCATGGCGCCGACTTCCGGTCGATAAAGCCTTCGGGAAAAAGCTCTGCTCTCCTTCTGGATTCGGGCGAGCTTCTCACAGAGACGATAGCGATCCTTCTCTATGTTGCCGACCTGGCACCGCGCGCGGGCTCGCCCCGCCGGCCGGAACAATCGCTCGCTACACGCTGACGGACAGCCTGAGCTTCATCGCCTCCGAGCTGCACAAGAGCTTCGTGCCGCTCTTCTCCAAAACCGCGGGGCCGGAGATCCGCGCTGAGGCAAAGCGGGACGTCATGCACCATCTCCAAGCGCTCGACCTGGAATTGACCGACAAGAATTATTGCTTCGGGGACGCCTTCACCGTGGCCGACGCCTATCTCTATTGCATCCTCGGGTGGCCCTCTCGAGTGGAGATCGGTCTCGCGGGCTTCCCCGCTTTGACGCGCTACCGCGCCCGGATGGAAGAGGAGCCCGGTGTCCTCGAAGCCGTGCGAGCCGAGAGCCTGAAGTGACCGGATCAGAGGCGCCGGTTTCATTTACCGGTTGCAAACGCGTTTCCCATGGTGCAAAACATTGTCCCAAGAGGGCTGCGACATGATGGCCCGTGGAACGGAGATTGAGTGATGCTTGAAGCCGTTTGGGGGCAGGTCGCCCGACATGATGATTACATGGTTGCTGGCCAATGAGTTCGGCGCCCGACATGGTCCGGCCCGAAATCGGCAAGACATTCGTCGCTGACGGGATCAAAACCAACTATCATGACACCGGCGAGGGCAGGCCGGTCCTCCTCGTCCACGGTTCGGGCCCCGGGGTCACGGCATGGGCGAACTGGCGGCTTAATATGCCCGAGATTGCTAAGGAATTCCGGGTCATTGCTCCCGACATGATTGGCTTCGGCTACAGCGACTCGGTGGGTCGGATCACCGACAAGGCCATCTGGACCAATCAACTGGTCCGTCTTCTCGACGACCTGGAAATCGACCAGGTCTCGATGGTCGGAAATTCCTTCGGCGGCGGCGTGACGCTCGCCTTCATGATCGCCCATCCCGACAGGGTCGATCGTGCCGTTTTGATGGGAGCGGCTGGACTTGAATTCCCGCTCACGCCGGCGCTCGATTTCGTCTGGGGTTATGAGCCATCCCGCGAAATGATGCATGAGTCGCTGAAGATGCTCGCATGGGACCAGAGCCGGCTGACCGACGATCTGATCGACTCCCGTTATCACGCGAGCATCCGCCCAGGAGCGCATGAGCCCTATCATGCGACGTTCGGCGGTTCCGACCGGCAGGCCAATATTGCTATGCTGTCGAGCCGCGAGGAAGATATCGCCGCGCTTCCCCATGAAGTGCTCGTCCTGCACGGCAAGGCCGACCAAGTCATTCCGCAAGAGGTGTCGCTGCGCCTCGGAAACCTGATCACACACTCAGACGTCCGCTTCTTTGGAGAGTGTGGCCATTGGGTACAGATCGAGCGGATGGCCAGTTTCAATCGCGCCGTGATCGAATTTTTCAGTCACGGCCTAAAATTTTAAATTTCCCGGGAGAGCGGTGATGGCAATTACAGGCGTGATGCGACCAGGCTTTGTCCAGATGCGCGTCCTCGATCTCGAGGAGGCCATCCCCCATTATCGCGACCGGATCGGGCTGGAACTCGTCGGTCGTTCGGGTGACCGGGCATTTTTCCGCGGGTTCGACGAATTCGATCGACACAGCGTCATCCTGCGCGAGGCGGATATGCCCGGTCTTGATCGGATCGGCTTCAAGGTTTGCCGCGACAGCGACCTCGAAATATTCGCAGACCGTTTGCAAGCCACCGGCGTCGACGTCGAATGGATCACCGCGGGCGAGGAAGAGGGCGTCGGACGCAAGCTGCGCTTCGCGGTTCCTACCGGGCATATCTTCGACCTTTACGCCGACATGGAATTATCGGCAGACGGTCCTCCCACAAAGAACCCGGACGTCTGGCACAGTGAGCCGCGCGGCATGCGCGCTATGCGATATGATCACTCGGCGCTCAACGGCATCGATGTCGCGGGATCGGCGCGAATCTTCGTCGAAGCGCTCGATTTTTCCGTTACCGAGGAACTCGTCGACGAAGCGAGCGGCACTCGGCTCGGCATCTTCCTGAGCTGTAGCAATAAGGCTCACGATATCGCGTTCCTTGCAGGCCCCGAGGATGCGAAAATCCACCATACATCGTTCCGCCTGGAATCCTGGAACGACGTCGGAAATGCTGCCGATATCATCAGTCGCTATGATATCTCACTCGATATCGGCCCGACGCGCCACGGTATCACGCGTGGTCAGACCATATATTTCTTCGACCCTTCGGGAAATCGGAACGAGACCTTTGCCGGCGGTTATGATTATTACCCCGATAATCCTCGCCGGTCGTGGGGCGTCGAACAGGCGGGCAAGGCGATTTTCTATTATGAAAAGGCGCTCAACGACCGCTTCATGACCGTCAATACCTGACTTCCTGCGATGGTCGAAAACTACCACACGATTGCACACGGGTCCGCCTTGGAGGCGGTCGCCGCTGCCGTAGGGCATGGCACCGCCGGCGGAACGCCCGTGGTCGCTGCGGTCGTGGGCGCGTCGGGGGAACTGGTCGCGTTCCTGAAAGGCGGCGCGGCTCCCTTTCACTCCGAAAAGATCGCTCAGGACAAAGCCTTCACGGCCGCAAGTTTCAAAGTGCCGACGGCAGCGGTCTACGAACTGGTCTCGGGCTCCGAAGCCTTATGCAACGGCATCGCGCATCAGCCGCGGGTCGTGATGTTCGGCGGCGGTGTCCCGATCATAGTCGATGGGAATTGCATCGGGGGAATTGGAGTCTCGGGCGGCTCCGAGGAGTTCGACATCGCCTGCGCCCGGGCAGCCGCCGCCTCGATTGGTGCGAAGGAGTTCTGAATGGTACAGGTTCAACAGCTTGCGGTCGAACCGGAAGAGAGAAACCGACCTGTCGCTGCGGATATCTTGAACTTTATCGACGGACGGTTCGTAAAGGGCGGCTCGGGGGCGACGTTCCCCAACATCGACCCCGCCACCGGTCGGGAGACGGGGCGCGTTCATGAGGCGACCCGTGAGGATGTGGATCGCGCTGTAGCGGCGGCCAAGCGTGCGCTCACAGGACCTTGGGGCAAAATGACAACAGCCGAGCGCATTCGGCTCATCGCTGCTGTTGCGGATGAGATCGAACGGCGCTCGGAAGACTTTCTCGATGCAGAAGTGGCCGATACGGGCAAGCCGAGAGCGGTCGCGGCGCACATCGATGTTCCGCGCGGCGCGTCGAACTTCCGGATGTTCGCCGACATCGTCACGACCCTCCCGACAGAATCGTTCGGTACCCCGACGCCTGACGGGAGCGGTGCGATCAATTACGCTGTGCGTAAACCGAAGGGTGTCATCGCGGTCGTCTGCCCGTGGAATTTCCCGCTCTTGCTGATGACCTGGAAAGTCGGCCCGGCGCTGGCCTGCGGGAACACCGTGATCGTCAAGCCGTCCGAAGAGACGCCGCGGACGGCAGCCCTTCTCGGCGAAGTGATGGACGCGGTCGGAATGCCCACGGGGGTCTACAACGTCGTCCACGGCTTCGGCCCCGGCGCAGCAGGCGAGTTCCTCACCGCCCATCCGGACGTCGATGCCATCACCTTCACAGGCGAAACCGGCACCGGGCAGGCCATAATGAAGCAGGCTGCCGTCGGCGTTCGCGACATCAGCTTCGAACTCGGCGGCAAAAATCCAGCGATCGTCTTCGCCGATGCCGATCTTGAGAAAGCAGCCGAAGGCATTTCGCGCGCCGCCTTTCTGAATAGCGGGCAAGTGTGCCTGGGGACCGAGCGTGTCTATGTCGAGCAATCCGTCTTCGAACCTTTCGTAGCCAAGCTTGCCGCTGCCGCTCGCGCACTGAAACCCGGGAACAAGGGTGATCCGCATTACCTCGGGCCGATGATCAGCGAAGAACATCGGCAGAAAGTGCTCGGATATTATGAGCGGGCGATCGCCGAAGGGGCAATCGCCGTTACGGGCGGCGGGGTACCCAACGTCGATGCCGCGGCGGCGGGCGGGTTCTGGGTCGAACCCACAATCTGGACCGGCCTCGCTCATGATTCGACCGTCATGCGGGAGGAGATTTTCGGTCCTTGCTGCGGGATCATTCCCTTCGACACCGAAGACGACGCGATAAGTTGGGCGAACGACACGGATTATGGCCTGTGCGCTACCGTCTGGACAGAAAATCTCTCTCGAGCTCATCGCGTCGCGGCGGCAATGTCCGTCGGCGTGTGCTGGGTGAACTGCTGGTTCCTGCGCGACCTGCGCACGGCATTCGGCGGTTCGGGGCAATCGGGAATAGGCCGCGAGGGCGGAGCGCACAGCCTCGAATTCTACACCGAGCTCGAAAACATCTGCGTGAAGATATGATCATGTCCGAACAAAATACACTTGACCCTGACATCATTGAAGAAGCAGCGATCGCCCTGCGAACGGCGGCCGAAAAGCGCTCGCCGATCCCCCCGCTTCGCGAAAGCCTCAGCGGCGGTGGCGTCGCGGCGGCCTATGCGGTGCAGGAATTGAACACCCGCCACGCACTCTCCTCGGGGCGCCGTCTCGTCGGACGCAAGATCGGGCTTACCTCGCGGGCGGTCCAGAAGCAGCTCGGCGTGGACCAGCCCGACTATGGCATGCTCTTCGCTGATATGGATGTGCCCGAGGGCGAGCCGATCGGGCTCGGGCGGGTCATCCAGCCAAAGGTCGAAGCGGAAATCGCGATCGTGGTCGGGCGCGACCTCCTTCAGCCCGACCTTACGATCGCCGAACTGATCCGGGCGGTCGAATATGTCGTGCCCGCGATCGAGGTCGTGGACAGCCGCATCGCCAATTGGGACATCCGGATCTTGGACACCATCGCCGATAATGCTTCGAGCGGTCTGTTCGTGCTTGGCGCCGTTCCGCGCAAGCTCGACGGGCTCGACCTACGCGCGTGCGGGATGGTGATGGAATGCCGCGGCGAGCCTGTTTCTGTCGGCGCGGGCGTCGCCTGTCTTGGCAGCCCGATCAGTGCCTCCTTGTGGCTGGCGCGCGTCATGGCACGCGAAGGCCGTCCGCTTCTTGCCGGAGATGTTCTTCTGTCGGGCGCTCTCGGACCCATGGCAACCGTCGCGGCCGGCGACGTCGTCGAGGCCAGAATCAATGGAGTCGGGACCGTCAAAGCGGCGTTTGCAAGCTGAGGCGATCAACCGGAAAGGGATAAAGAGATGGCGAAGACGAAATGCGCGATCATCGGATCGGGCAACATCGGCACCGATCTCATGGTCAAGATATTGCGGGGCTCGAGCGAACTCGAACTTGCCGTTGTGGTAGGAATAGATCCCGCCTCCGAAGGCCTTGCGATGGCGCGCGCGCGCGGCGTAACCACGACCCACGAAGGTATCGATGGACTGCGCGCGCTTACGAATTACCCTGACATCGAGCTCGTTTTCGACGCGACCTCAGCCTATGCGCATGTCGAACATGCCAAGGCCCTCGCAGCGGATGGAAAGCTTGTCGTCGATCTGACGCCCGCCGCGCTCGGCCCTTTCGTGGTACCGCCGGTCAACGCAGCGGTCTCCTCGGGCGCTCGCAATATCAATATGGTCACGTGCGGCGGACAGGCGACGATCCCGATTGTCGCTGCGGTGTCGAGCGTCACGCCGGTCCATTATGCGGAAATCGTCGCGTCGGTTTCGTCCCGGTCGGCCGGACCCGGTACAAGGGCCAATATCGACGAGTTCACGCGCACCACGGCCAAGGGCATCGAGGTTGTTGGGGGGAGCGGCCAAAGGCCGCGCGATCATCATTCTCAATCCGGCCGACCCGCCGATGATCATGCGCGACACGATCTTCACCCTGACCGACTTGGTTGACGAGAGCTTGGTCTGCGATGCCGTCAAGGCGATGGTCGCCGAGGTCCAGCGTTATGTGCCAGGGTATCGATTGAAGCAGGACATTCAGTTCGAACGGTTCGGATCGAACCGGCCGCTAAAGATCCCGGGCTATGGCGAATTCGAAGGAATGAAGACCAGCGTCTTCCTCGAGGTCGAAGGCGCCGGCGACTATTTGCCAAAATATGCCGGCAACCTCGATATCATGACCGCTGCGGCAAAGGCTGCCGCCGAAGTCCTCGTGCGTCAGACGGGGAGAATCGCAGCATGACCTTCGATCCATCCAGCCAGTCGCTTTACATCCAGGATGTAACGCTCCGCGACGGGATGCATGCCATCCTTCACATGTATGGCACCGACAGCGTGCGAGCCATTGCAAAGGCGCTCGACGCAGCCGGGGTCGATGCCATCGAAGTCTCGCATGGCGACGGCCTCAACGGGACATCCTTTAATTACGGGTTTGGGGCCCACACCGATTGGGAGTGGATCGAGGCAGCGGCTGATGTCATCGAACATGCGGTGCTGACGACGCTTCTGGTTCCGGGCATCGGAACGGTCGAGGAACTGAGGCGCGCGCACAGTCTCGGCGTCCGCTCGGTGCGCGTCGCTACCCATTGCACCGAAGCCGACGTTGCAAAGCAGCATATCGGGATTGCGCGGGACCTCGGCATGGACGTCTCTGGCTTCCTGATGATGAGCCATATGATCGATCCCGAAGCGCTCGCGCAGCAAGCCTTGCTCATGGAGGGATATGGCGCCCATTGCATCTATGTAACCGACAGCGGCGGAGCCCTCGACATGGACGGCGTCCGGACCCGCTTCGAAGCTTACGATCGGGTCCTCAAGCCCGAAACGCAGCGCGGGATGCATGCGCATCACAATCTCTCGCTCGGCGTCGCAAACTCGATCGTCGCGGCGCAGGCCGGCGCGGTGCGCATCGACGCCAGTCTCGCCGGCATGGG
>JACDQN010000501.1 GCA_015657575.1 Sphingopyxis sp. | reverse complement strand
GTGATCTTCCAGCCTGGTCTTGCGATCCTGCTCCCAGAAGAAGCGCGCATCCGACAGCCGCGCCGCGAGCACCTTGCGGTTGCCCGCGACGATCTCCGCGCCGCCGTCCTTCGCATCGATGTTCGCAGTGCAGACGAAGCCGTTCGCGAGCTTGCCGTTGGCGCCGTTCACGACGAAATATTTCTGGTTCACGCGCGCGGTCAGCTGGATGACCTCGGGCGGCACCTCCAGAAACGCTTCGTCGAACCGGCCGAGCAAGGGCACCGGCCATTCGGTGAGCCCGGCATTCTCGATCACCAGCCCTTCATCCTCGACGAGCGTCAGCCCGGCGTCGGCCCGCGGCCTTGGCGGCGCCGTCGCGAATGATACTCTGGCGTTCTTCATGGTCGACGATGACGTGGCACGCGCGCAGCTTCTCGGCATAGTCCGTCGCCGAGCCGATCGTGATCTCGCCGGGGCAGTGGAAACGGTGGCCGCGCGTCGCGAAACCCGCGGAAATGCCACTAACTTCACACGGAACCAGCTCTTCGCCAAAGATCGCGACGATGCCCGACAGCGGGCGCACCCAGCGCAGGCTTTCGCTGCTAGCGCTTTCCCGGCCCCAGCGCATCGACTTCGGCCACGAAAAGCCGCGAATGATCGCGGGGATCCCCTCGGCCAGCACTTCGGCGGTTGCGCGCCCGGGCTTGTCGATCACAGCGAACCAGACGCCGTCGCGGTCTTCGAGCTGGTCCTGCGTCAGCCCGGTCTTGCGCAAAAAGCCTTCGAGCGCCTGTGGCGGCGCGCTGCTGCGCGGGCCTTTGAGTTCCTCGCTGACTGCGGCAGTCGCTTCGGGCAGATCGCGGGCGATCAGCGCGAGACGGCGCGGCGTCGACCAGATGGTGAGATCGCCCGCTTCCAGCCCGGCGGCGCTCAGTTGCGCGCGGAAAAGCTTTCCAGTTCGGCGCGTGCGCCCGCCTGCATCCGCGCCGGGATTTCCTCGCTGCGCAGTTCGAGAAGAAAGTCGGTCATGCCAAATCCTCCGAACCCCAAACTCCGTTCGCATCGAGCGAAGTCAAGATGCCCCAAAGGACGGCGCCGTTGCGATGGGTGTCTCGACTACGCTCGACACGAACGGACATAGAGGTTGTTACAGAGCGAGCCATCACAGCACCCACCCCGGATAATTTTGGGTCCAGCGCTCGGACTGGCTGTCGATCCACGCCTTGCAGCTACCCTTTGCGAGATCGCGGACGCGGGCCATGTAGTTGGCGCGCTCCTGCACGCTGATCACGCCGCGCGCCTGGAGCAGGTTGAAGAGGTGGCTTGCCTCGATCGCCTGGTCGTAGGCCGCGAGCGGCACGCCCGCTTGGATCGCGCGCTGGCACTCTTCCTCGGCGGCCTTGAAGCCCGCGAACAAGGTGTCGGTGTCGGCGACCTCGAAATTCCATTTCGAGAACTGGCGCTCATTCTCGAGGAACACGTCGCCATAGCTCACCGCCGCGACATCGCCGACCGCGTCGGAAAAGCGCAGGTCGTAAACATTGTCGACATTCTGGATATACATGGCGAGGCGTTCGAGCCCATAGGTCAGCTCGCCCGCGACGGGCTTGCAGTCGAAGCCGCCCATCTGCTGAAAGTAAGTGAAACTGGGTGACTTCCATCCCGTTCGCACCCAGACTTCCCAGCCCAGACCCCACGCGCCGAGTGTGGGCGATTCCCAGTCGTCCTCGACGAAGCGGATGTCGTGGAGCAGCGGGTCGATGCCGATCGCGGCGAGCGAGCCCAGATATTGTTCCTGCAGGTCGGCGGGCGACGGCTTCAATATCACCTGATATTGGTAATAATGCTGCAGCCGGTTCGGGTTCTCGCCATAGCGGCATCGGTCGGCCGACGGCTCGGCTGGACATAGGCGACGTTCCACGGCTCGGGCCCGAGGCTGCGCAACGTCGTTGCGGGATGAAACGTCCCTGCCCCGACGCGCATGTCATAGGGCTGAAGAATCGCGCAGCCGCGTGCGCTCCAATAATTGTGCAGCGTCAGAACCATGTCCTGAAAGCTGAGTGGTGTCTTGTCCGCCCCTTCGGCCACAGCCGGTCCATCCTTCGCAGGTGCAAAAATCGTCGCCGCATTGGCCCAGCGACGCCGCACGGTCAAGGCTTTGGGAGGTAACGCAGGTCGCGAAAATCCGCCATTCTGTCAGGTATCCAAAACTTTTTGTAAGGCGTTGTTGACATGGTCAGCGAATCACGACATATAGTCATGTATACCTGACATAGAGACAGGTAAACGTGACCAACTCAAGACGACACCAAGGAGAATAGACATGATGACCCGCACGCTGATCCTCGCGCTCTCGCTGACCGTCGCCGCCACCCCGGCCGCTGCCGCCGAAGCCGATACGCCCTCGATCGAGGTCCGTATCGACAATCTGGACCTGACGCAGGCCGCCGATCGGGATCGCCTCGACACGCGACTGAAGAGCGCGGCGCGCCGCCTGTGCTGGTCGGGCCTGCGCGGCCTGGCCGAGAATGCCCGCCAGACGGCCTGCGTCGCCGACGTGCTCGCGCACTCCGAACCGCAGGCCGACCGCGCCATCGCCCGCGCGCAGGATGGTACCCAGCTCGCCCTGCTGATGGTGAAGGCCCCGCGCTGAGGATGCCATCGCTCGACGGTTTCGCTTGGCCGCATCTCCCCGGTGATGGCCGACGACCTGGGCTGGAGCGCCCTCTCCCCGGTGCGGCGCTCCAGTCCCTTGTTTCGCGACGACCGAACCTTCCGCACATTGGGCCATGCCAAGCCGCAAGGACAAAAATTTCGCTTTCCCGACATTTCGATGCTCTATGGGAAGCGACGGTCCTGCGGATGGACATGCTGGCGAGGCACCCATGAACAACAAACTCAAAGTGCTGCGCGCGATGCGAAACTGGAGCCAGGCGGAACTCGCCGACCGGCTCGATGTCTCGCGCCAGGCGGTGAATGCGATCGAAACGGGGAAATACGACCCGTCGCTACCCCTCGCCTTCAAGCTCGCGCGGCTGTTCGAAATGCCGATCGAGGAGATATTCGATGACGGCCATGAAGGATAAGACAATGGCAAATGATCCGCAGAGCCGCGCCGCACCCGGGATGGGCTGGCCGGTCGCCATCTTCATCGGTACCGCGATGCTCGCCGGCGGCTTTGCCGGTTACAGCAGGGCGGCGGCCGACGCGGGCGATCCGGCGCTTCCCCCGTGGATCGGCGCCTTGATCGCCATTACGCTGGGCGCTGCCGCCTTCGCGCTTTATGTCCGGCGTCACGCCGATTGGTTTCGCCGCTGGTCGCCGCGCAAGCGCCTCTATTGGGTCAGCGTGATCCTCGCAGGCGCGCTCGGCATGGTGTCGGCCATCATGCTGCAGGCCGGCGGCAAGGCCGAACTGTTCGACAACAGCTCGCTGTCTCCGTCGCTTGCGATCGCTCTGTCGGCGCTGTGGGTGATCGGGCTTACCGTGTCGTTGATCATCTATCACCGCAATGTCGACGATCACGAACGCCACGCCTATCACCTCGGGGCGCTCGGGGGCTTCTATGCCTTCGTCTTTCCTTGCCCCGTGTGGTGGGTGCTGGCGCGCGCCGAGATCGCACCCCCCGGTCGAGGCGATGCCGCTGTTCATCCTGTCGCTGACCGTCAATGCGATCGTTTATTTCTGGTTCAAATTCCGTTGATTACCCCTTCCCCTTCCGCGCCCTTCGCGGCCATAAGAATCAAAATGAAAGGCTCGTTTCCCATGAAAAGCTGGTTCAAGACGCTGGTTGCCACCTGTGCCGTCATCCCTTTTGCCCAATGCGCGATGCTGCCCGGCGGCAATGTCGCCCAAGCGGCGGAGCCCGTCGCCGCCACCGCGACGACCGACGCCGACCCCGCGCTGTGGGTCGTCAAGGATGAGGACACGACCATCTATCTGTTCGGCACCGTCCATGTGCTGAAACCCGGTCTCAGCTGGTTCGACGAAGCGGTGAAGACCGCGTTCGACAAATCCGACCAGCTGATGCTCGAACTGGTCCTGCCCGAGGACCCGGCCGAAATGGCGAAAGTGATGATCCCGCTTGCGATCGACCAGAGCGGCAAGACCTTGCCGTCGCGGCTCACCCCCGAAGAGCTCAAGGCCTATCAGGCCGCGATGACCAGCGTCGGATTGCCCGCCGCACAGTTCGACATGTTCGAACCCTGGTTTCCGGCGATGACGCTGTCGATACTGCCGCTCGCCAAGCTGGGCTATGACCCCGAACAGGGCGCCGAAAAGCAGCTGACGGCCAAGGCGAAGGCGGCGGGCAAGCCGATCGGCGGTTCGAACGGTCGAACAGCAGCTCGGCTATTTCGACAGCCTGCCCGAAAATTCGCAGGTCAGCTTTCTGAATGCGGTGGTCAGGGATCTCGACAAGCTGGGGCCGCAGCTCGACAAGATGGTCGTGCAATGGGCGAAGGGCGATCCCGATGCGTTGGCGGTGACGATGAACGAAAGCCTCGCCGCGACGCCCGACCTCGCCAAGGTCCTGCTGTGGGATCGCAACGCGCGCTGGGCCGACCACATCAAGGCACGGATGGACCAGCCGGGCACCGTCTTCGTCGCGGTCGGCGCGGGCCACCTTGCGGGAGCGAAGAGCGTGCAAGACTATCTGAAGGAACGCGGCCTCGTCGCCGAGCGGGTCGAATATTGAGCCGGGAAATCCGCGTTACCATGCATTGGGGTCGCCGTTCGACGGCGGCCCTTTTGTCGGTGCTGCTCGCGGCTTGCGGCACGCCGGAACCCGAGACGCAGGCGCATCCCGCGATGTGGCTTGTCGCCGACGACGACACCAAAATCTATATGCTGGGGTCGATGCACGCGCTGCCGGCGAGTACCGATTGGAACCATGGCAAGGTCGGCGCGGTAATCACCGCGTCGGATGAACTGGTGATGGAATTGTCGCCGGACGAGCTGGCGAATGCCGGCGCGGTGTTTCAGGCGCTGGCACCGCGCAGTGCGCCGCTCGCGATGGACAGGCGGCTGCCGACGGAAGCGCTTGCGGGCTATCGCGCGCTCGAAGCGAGCGGCGGCGATTTCGGCGGCGACGCGCTCGACGATTGGGCGGTGATGGTGTTGATGGGCCAGCGCGTCGCGCAAAATGCGGCGCTCGATCCGGGCAATGGCGTCGAATCGCGCCTGACCGCGCAGTTCCGCGCCGACGGCAAGCCGATCGGCGGGCTGGAGACCGCGCGTACGCAGCTGACGCTGTTCGAAACGCTCGATCCCGCAACGCAGCGCGCGCTGCTGACGAACGCTGCCAAGGGAGCGAAAGACGCCAGGCAGGAGGTCGGCAAACTGACCGCGGCGTGGGCGCGCGGCGATGTCGCAGCGCTCGAAAGGGTGATCAACGAGGATGTCGATGCGGTTCCCGCGGCGCGGCGTGCGATCATCACCGATCGCAATCACAGCTGGATGCTCTGGACCAAAGCGCGGATGGACGGCCCGGAACCGTATTGATGGCGGTCGGCGCTGGCCATCTGGTGGGGGCCGACGGCCTTCCCGCGCTGCTGAAGGCTGATGGCTACACCGTCGCGCGCGTCCAATAGCGCCGCGGCGCTTGCAATTCCGCCGCTTCCTCGCTATGCGCCCGCGCTTCCGTCATGGTCATCCCTGGAGGCGTGGCGGAACTGTGTAACCGTACTCGGAGAAATATTATGAGCGATCAGCTGACGCTGACGGCCGAGACGCGCGAACGCGGAGGCAAGGGAGCCTCGCGTGACCTGCGTCGCAATGGCCGCGTCCCCGCCGTCGTCTATGGCGGCAAGGAAGAACCCCTGATGATCCACGTCGAAGAAAAGCTGCTGATGAAGCAGCTGATGACGGGTCACTTCATGAACTCCGTCGTGATGATCGACGTCGACGGCAAGCAGATTCGCACGCTGCCCAAGGACGTCGCCTTCCATCCCGTGAAGGATCGCCCGATCCACGCCGATTTCCTGCGCATTTCGAAGGACGCCAAAGTCCATGTCGCGGTGCCGGTCGTGTTCGCGAACGAAGAAGCCTCGCCGGGCCTGAAGCGCGGCGGCGTGCTGAACATCGTCCGTCACGATCTGGAACTCGTCTGCGACGCGGACAATATCCCCGACGAGATCGCGATCGACGTAACCGGCTTCGATGTCGGCGATTCGATCCACATCAGCGCCGTCACCCTGCCCAAGGGCGTCGAAAGCGCGATCACCGACCGCGACTTCACCATCGCGACCATCGTCGCTCCGTCGGCGCTCAAGTCGAGCGACGGCGACACGACGAAGGACGAAGGCGAAGCCACCGAAGGCGAAGCCTAAGACCGGCACTTCAGCCCCTCCCCTTCAGGGAGGGGTGGGGTGGGGTTTGGCGGGGCAGCGCGAGGCCGCATCGGCCCACCCCGCTGCGACTAGCGAACAAGTTCGCAAGTCTCGCTGCCCCTCCCTTGAAGTGGAGGGGAGAATACGCATGCAGCTCTGGGTCGGCCTCGGCAATCCCGGGCCCCAATATGCGATGCACCGCCATAACGTCGGCTTCATGGCCGCCGACGTCATCGCCGATTTTTACGACTTTCCGGCGCCCGCCAAGAAATTCCAGGGCTGGGTCCAGGAAGGTCGCATCGGATCGCAGCGCATCCTGCTGCTCAAACCCGGCACCTTCATGAACGAAAGCGGCCGCAGCGTGCGTGCGGCGCTCGATTTCTACAAGCTGACACCGCAGGACGTCACCGTCTTCTACGACGAACTCGACCTCTTACCGATGCAGGTGAAGGTCAAACGCGGTGGCGGCGCCGCGGGCCACAACGGCATCCGGTCGATGATCCAGCATATCGGCGAGGATTTCCGCCGCATCCGCATCGGGATCGGCCATCCGGGGCACAAGGACCGCGTCACCGGACATGTCCTCGGCAATTATCACAAGAGCGAGATCGAGCCGCTGATCGACCTGCTCGGTGCGATCGCCGCAGAGGCGAAATGGCTCGCCGACGGCGACGACGTGCGTTTTCAGAACGATCTCGCGCTGCGCCTGAACGGGTAAGGTCTCACGGAGCCCTCACCGGGCCGTTCAGCTAGCTGGTCAAAGCGGTTCACGACTGACCACCGTCACATGAGCGTCATATAAGTCATTGCATTCAGACGCGTTCGAGCAACGCTGCTGACACGATCCTCTGCAATCGGTGCGCCACCCAAGCCGGGCGAACGACTCCCGGTACCAACCGAAAACAGGGGATCTGCATGTCACATCTTACCGACGACGCCCGCGCGCCTTATCGCGGCGAAACCGATGTCGTTCCCGGGCCCGACAGCCTGGAAGCGATCGTCGCCGCCAACCCGACGCGCCGCACGTTGCTGCGGGGCGGTTTGCTCGGCCTGTCGGTGCTCCCCGCGATGGCACTCGCGGCGTGCGGTGACACCAGCGGCGACCCGACCGTGACGCTGCCGCCCGGGCCGAGCCCGACGCCGACCCCCACCCCGACACCGACGGCGAGCTATGCGATCAGCTTCGCCTCGGTCGCTGCGAACCAGAATGACGCGGTAACGGTTCCGGCGGGCTATTCGGTCGATGTGCTGCTCAAGGCCGGCGACTCGGTCGAGGCGGGGGCGCCCTATAGCGGCAGCTTCCCCGCGACCCCGGCGATCGCCGAGAAATGGGCGGGCGGCAACCACGACGGGATGGAATATTTCGCCTTCCCCGGCGTCGATGCGAACAACCGCGGTCTGCTGGCGATGAATTACGAATATCCCGATTTCAACATCCTGATGGCCGGCACCTATAATGCAGCCACCGCGACCGCCGACCAGAAAGCGATCGCGCTGTCCGCCGTCGGCATCGGCGTTGTCGAAATCGCGCGCGGCACCGACGGAAAATGGACCGTGCAGCCCGGATCGACCTATAATCGCCGCTACACCGGCAACAGCAGCTATCGCCCGAGCGGCCCTGCGGCGGCGCAGTTGTCGAACAGCATCAAGGGCATGCTCAACAATTGTTCGAGCGGCCGCACGCCATGGGATACCTACCTCACCTGCGAAGAGACGATGGACAATTATCTCGACCCGACGCAGCCGACGCGCGACTATGGCTGGGTCGTCGAGATCGATCCGCGCCGCGAACTCGCGGTGCCGACGAAGCGCACCGCGATGGGCCGCTTCAACCACGAAAATGTGGCGTTCATGACGAACAGCGCCAACCGCGTGGCTTTTTACATGGGGGACGACACGACGCCGGGCTGTATCTATAAATTCGTGCCCTCTCAGCCGTTCAGCACCACGAACCGCGCCGCGAACACCGACCTGCTCGACGCCGGCACGCTCTATGTCGCGCGCTTCAACGGCGACGGCACAGGGGAATGGCGCGCGCTCGTCGTCGGCCAGAACGGCCTGACCGCCGGCGCTTCCGACCCCGGCAACACGAGCCAGAGCACGACGCCGCCCACGCCGACGATCGTCAACTTCAACAGCCAGTCGGACGTGCTGATCAATTGCCAGTCGGCGGCGCGCGTCGCGGGCGGCACGGTGATGGACCGTCCCGAATGGATCACGGTCGCACCGAACAATCAGGCGATCTTCGTCACGCTGACGAACAACAGCGGCCGCCGCGTCACCGACCCGGCGAACCCGCGCGTCAGCAACCTGCACGGCCATATCCTGAAGTTCCGCGAAGAGGGCGATTCGCCGCTCGCCATGCGCTTTACCTGGGAAATCTTCCTGACCGCCGGCGATCCGTCGCTGGCCTCCGGCGGCAGCAACCTCGTCGGCAACATCGTCGGCGATACCTTCTCGAGCCCCGACGGCCTTCGCATCGACCCGCAGGGCCGCATGTGGGTGCAGACCGACCACAGCGTCCCCGGCAATTCGGGCGTCGCCGGGCGGACGATCGACCAGGCCTTCGGCCACAATGCGATGTTCTATGTCGATCAGGTGTCGAAACAGTCGAAGCGTTTCCTTGTCGGCCCGCTCGGCTGCGAGATCACGGGCCTTGCCTACACGCCCGACCTGCGCACCTTCTTCGTCAACATCCAGCATCCGACCGGCAACTGGCCGGTCGCGGGCGAACAGCCGCGGTCGTCGACGATCGTCGTGCGCCGCACCGACAACCAGCCGGTCGGGAATTAATCCGGCGAACCGCCTCCCCGCCGCGGCGGCGGAGGCGGGGACCCGTCGGGCGTTTCGGACATCATGATGACGCACATCGTGCGGTGCACGGGATGCGTGCCGCAGGCCGCCCCGGCATAGCGATAGCGTCCGTCGAGCATCATATGCCGGTGCCCGCGCCCGGGCACGCCGTCGTCGACGAGCAGCAGTTCGATCGCCGAGGCCGGGTCGCTATGGCCATAGCCGATGACTTCCCCGACATAGGGGCCGCCGCCGCGGGCCACGACACGGCCGCCGGGATCGCGGCCCTTCGACCTGTGTCCCATCTCGCCCGAGCGCGACTGCGCCGCGACATGATCACGCGCCGCGCCGGCAAGCAGTTCGCTGGGCGCCAGCACCGGGACGGCCGGCGCGGCGCGCAGCGCGGCGATCGCCTCGTCGAGAGCGGCGACGCCCTCGCGCGTCTGGATATCGATTTCCGCGTCGCTGCGCCCCCGCAATATCCTGCCGTCATAGCGCGGCCGCGTCGCGGCGAGGGTGCGCGCATAGCGCGGCGGATCGGCGCGCATCGCGTTGAATTCATCCATCACCCGCGCCTCGAACCCGCGTGGCGCCGCCGAAACCGCCGTTGCCGCCAGTCCCAGCGCAAGCGCCGCGGACAACGAGCGCTTCCATTTACGGGGCATCCTATCCATCTGAATCATCGGACGTTCATAAGGCCGCGATTCTGAACGGGCTGCAACCGGAGCCGTCCTAATCGAGCGTGGGTTGATAGGCGACGATGACGCCGCGCCGCGCCAGCTCCGTCACGATCCGGTCGATGGCTTGCGGCGGATGATGCGGTTTCCGGCCTTGAGCTCCTCGACCGAAAAGGCGGGGCGGTCGAGTATATACTGGACCACGTCGGCCTGCTCGCCCACCGCGATCTCTCCTCCCGGTACGCGCAGAACCGCGCCTTCGGCCGGGGTCGCAAGTTCGGCGCGCGCTTCGGTACGCGCAAAGAAACTCAGCGCCGGCCGATCCGGCAAGGCGATATCGGTCGAAGAACGCAGGAAGCGCCGCTGTTCGGCGGCGACGAGATCGCGAAACCGCCGACTTTGCATGATCGCGGCAAGGCGCCCGCCGAGTTCGCCCAGCCTGTCGGAAAGTGCGCCGCCTTCATTCACCAACGGTAGATAGGCGCGGAAAGCCGAATCCTCGATCACCAGATCTTCGAGCAAATTCAGCAGCTGCTTGCCATTGAGCGGCGCGAACCCCAGCGTCAGGTGAAGCGACGCCGTGTCGGTCGCGATGCGTCGTGAAAGTAAACTGCGC
>JACDQN010000500.1 GCA_015657575.1 Sphingopyxis sp. | reverse complement strand
CGGCCATATCGCTTAGCGGGTCGTCGGCGCGGTGCCCGTCGGGGCGGGGGGCCGGCGTTGCCGGGCGAGTGCCCTGCGCGGCGCGCGCCTGATCCATCAGCTGCTGGTTGCGCTGCTGGACCAGCTGGCCCGGCTGATAGCCGGCCGGAACCGCGATCGAGACGTTCGGCAGGATACGGTTGAGTTCGGCAACCACGGCATCGGTGATGTCGACGTTGTTTTCGCGCGCCAGCACCGCATCGGGATTGAGCAGCAGGTCGATCTTTTTCGCCGTCATGGCGGCGCGGATCGCTTCGTTCATGCGAACGCTGATCTGGTCTTCGACATAGGCGATGGCGAGATCGACCGGGCCGCCGATCTGCGCGAGTTCGGTCTGCGCCGCCTGACGCTTGTCCTGAACGGCTTTGGCCGCTGCCTGAAGCGCCGTCTGGTTCTGCGGGGTCTTGCGCTGCTCTTCGTTGAACTTGGCGATCAGCACGTTGATTTCGGCCTGCAGCGTCTGACCGCGCGACTGCTGCTGGTCGATCTGTGCCTTGTAGGTGGTTTCGATCTGCTGCGACGCGGTGGTGAAGGCGTTCGAACGGCCCGCGGCGACGCGAACGTCGGCGACGGCAACGGCCTTCGCCTGGGCAAGCGCCGGAGCGGAAACGACCGGCGAGACCGACAGCGCGGCGATAGCGAGCGCCGAAGCGGTGAAAATGTTCTTCATTAGAATTGGGTTCCTACGTTGAATGAGAAGCGTTTGGTGTCATCGCCCTCTTCTTTGCGAAGGGCGTAAGCGAAATCGATCCGGAAGGGACCGAAAGGAGAGTTCCAGTTGACCCCGGCGCCGACCGCGACGCGCGGCATCCAGGTGTCGCCGAAGAAGCGTTCCTCGAAGGGATCGAGACGCGCGAAGCCCGTCGGACAGGCTGTATACGCCGTACCGGTCGGCTGGCCATTCTGGTCGAGCGGGCGCGTCGCAAACTGTGTCGTCCCGCTTGCCGAGTTGCGGCAGAGCGACTTTGTGAGATTGTTGTCGTTCGGATCCATGAAGTTGGCGAGCGTCGTCAACTCCGGCCGGCGAACGCTGAACACCGAACCGACATCAAGGAATATCGACGGACGCAGGCCCAGTTCCTTGGCTCCCGTGCCAAGCGGAATGTCGAGCTCGATCCGGCCCTGATAATAGGCACGGCCGCCGAGCGCGTCGTCGATCTGGCCGCGATCGGTATTGTCGGTGAGGACGATCGGATTCGCGGGATCGGTGTTGTCAACGCTGTAACGGATCACGCGCGGTCCGACGCCGCGGATGTCGAAGCCGCGCATCTGCGGCTCACCGAGGAAGAAGCGGTCGGTCAGGCGGACCTTGTCGCTGGTCGGCGTCGGACGCCCGCCGAACGGGTAGATATAACCGCCCTCGGCCGAGAAGTTGAGAATGAAGCGGCTGCCGAGATTATAGTGCTTGCTGCCCGCAAGACGCGTACGGACATATTTCACGCTGCCGCCAAGGCCGGCAAAATCCTGGCTGAACGACAGCGACTGGCCGCGCGTCGGGCGCAGGCGGTTGTCGCG
Source organism: Sphingopyxis sp. (assembly GCA_015657575.1). Classification (GTDB taxonomy): domain Bacteria; phylum Pseudomonadota; class Alphaproteobacteria; order Sphingomonadales; family Sphingomonadaceae; genus Sphingopyxis. The sequence continues at coordinate 5,561 of JACDQN010000500.1, read as the reverse complement.
GTCGTCATAGGCGAGCGTGTAGCCGACGAGCGAGGTCGTGCGCTTGCCGATCGCGTCGCAGAGGTAGCGGCCGGCGACGAGCGGGTCGCACTCATTGCCGAAATAATAGATGCCGCGGTCGAGCGTCACATCGTCGAAGTTGATGCTGTAGCGCCCGAACAGCGACAGAAACTCGGTCAGCGGTACGCCGGTGTTGAGCTGGAAGCCCGTCGTGACCTGTTCGAAGGTCGTCCGGCGGTCGCTGTCGATGAAGTTGAACGAGTTCAAGTCGCGGCGATAGACGCTGCCGCCGATCGAGATGTTGCGGTCGAACAGATAGGGCTCGGTGAAACCCAGTTCGACCGACTTCGAATAGCTCGAATAGTTGACCGACGCCTGGAGCTGCTGGCCGAGGCCGCGGAAGTTGCGCTGGCGGATCGAACCCTGGAGCAGGAAATTCTCGATCGACGAGAAGCCCGCCGACAGCGACAGTTCGCCGGTCGGCTTTTCCTCGACATTGGTTTCGAGGATGATGCGGTCGGGGGCGCTGCCCTCCTTGCGCTCGATCTCCAGATTTTCCTGGAAGAAGCCGAGGCTGTTCAGGCGGTTCTCGGTGCGCTTGACGCCGAAGCTGTTGAACGCGTCGCCCTCGTTCAGACGGAATTCGCGGCGCACGACCTTGTCGTGGGTCAGCGTGTTGCCGTTGACGTCGATCCGCTCGACATAGGTACGTGGACTTTCGGCGACGTTGAAGGTGATCGACATCGTCCGCGCTTCGGGATCGCGGCGGAATTCGGGGTTGATGTCGGCAAAGGCGTAACCGAACAGGCCGGCGGTCTCGCTGAGGCTTTCGACCGTGTCCTCGACCAGCTTGGCATCGTACCAGTCACCGGTTTTCATCGGCAACAGCGTCTTCAACGCCTCGGGACGGAAGTCGCGGATTTCGCTCTTCACATCGACGTCGGCAAATTTGTAGCGCTCACCTTCCTCGACGACATAGGTGATGATGAAGTCCTGCTTGTTGCTCGTCAGCTCGGCAACCGCCGAAATGACGCGGAAATCGGCATAGCCGTTCTGCAGGTAGAAAAGGCGCAGCTTCTGCTGGTCGTAAGCCAGGCGGTCGGGGTCGTAGCTGGTGTTCGACGACAGGATGGTCAGCAGCCCCGATTCCTTGGTCGCCATCTCGTCCTTGAGGTCGCCGTCGCTGTACTGCTCGTTGCCGATGATGTTGATCTGGCGGACCTTCGACTTCGGCCCTTCGTTGATTTCGAACACGACGTCGACGCGGTTCTGGTCGAGCGACACCATCTTGGGCTCGACGGTCGCGGCGAAGCGGCCCTGGCGCTTATAGAGTTCGATGATGCGCGCGACGTCGGCGCGGACTTTCGACCGGGTGAAGATCTGGCGCGGCGACAGCTTGATCTCGGGCCGGATCTTGTCTTCCTTGAGACGCTTGTTGCCCTCCAGGATGACGCGGTTGATCACCGGATTCTCGGTCACCTGGATCGTCAGCGCGCCATTTTCGTCGCTGATCTGGAAATCCTTGAACAGCTCGGTCGCGGCAAGATCCTTCAACGCCTGGTCGAGCGTCGCGCGGTCGTAGGTCTGGCCCACGCGCAGGCGCAGGTACGACATGATCGTCTGCGCCTCGAGGCGCTGATTGCCGACGACGGTGATCGACCGGACGGTCGTTGCGGTCGGCGCGGCTTCTTGCGCGGGAGCCGGCACGGCCGGCGGCGCGACCTGCTGCGCCATCAGCGCCGCGGGCCAGGCCAGCATCGTTCCCGCCATGAGAATGGCCGACAGCTGCGTCCGCGCCGAAAATTTGTGTGAAGCCACGCTGTTCATCCCGAAAAAATAACCCACAAGCGACGAACCCGCGTGGTCGCGGGTTCGCGCGCACTCCCTGCCCCAGTCCGCCTATCCAATCAAGCGCGCGATCCTGTCCCACACGCCAATTGAGCCCAAATCATTGAAAGTCACGACCAGCATAAGCGTCACGATCGCCGCGAAGCCGAATCGGAACGCCCATTCCTGCGCTTCAGGAGGCGCGGGGCGGCGTCGGATCGCCTCATAGGCGTAGAAAAGCAGATGGCCACCATCGAGCATGGGCAATGGCAAGAGGTTGATGAACCCCAGATTGATGGAAATCAGCGCCGCAAAGATTATCAGCGACCCGATACCCAGCGTCGCCATCTTGCCCGAATATTCGGCGATCTTCACCGGCCCGTTCATATCCTTGATCGATCGGCGGCCGGTGACGAACTGGCTGAGCACCTCGAACTGCTGGCGCACGATCTGCCAGGTCTGACGCACGCCGACGCCGGGCGCCTCCAGCAGCGAAACCGGGCGATACTCGGGCTTGGGCACCGAAATCCCGATGATCGCGCGCTCGAAATCCTTGCCGAAGGCGTCCTTCTCGCGAATGAGCCGCGGCGCCAGTTCGACCGACCGTTCGGCACCATCGCGCTCGAAGCGCACCTGCATCGTCTCGCCGGGGCGATGCACCACGGCCATCTGGACATCGTTGAAGGTGGCGATCGCACGGCCATCGATCGAAACGATCCGGTCGCCCGTCTGCAATCCGGCCTCGGCGGCGGCCGACTTGGGCGCGATGCCGCCCGCGACCGGCGGGGTAACCGCTTGGCCGCCGATCCACGCAGCGGCGGCGAGGATCAGGATGGCGAAGAGGAAATTGGTCACCGGACCGGCGGCGACGATCAGCGCGCGTTTCCACACCGGCTGGGCCGGAAAAGTGTGCGAGCGTTCGGCGGCGGGCAGATTCTGCCAATCGGCGTCGGGCTGGCTGACCGCATCGCGGTCGCCGGCGAACTGGACATAGCCGCCGAGCGGCAGCCAGCCGATCTTCCATTCGGTCCCCCGTTTGTCGGTCCAGCCCAGGATGCGGCGGCCGAAACCGATGGAGAAAGTATCGGCCTTCACCCCGCACCAGCGGCCGACGATATAATGGCCATATTCGTGCACGAAGACGAGCGGCCCGAGCACGAGCAGAAAAGCGAGGATGGTGAACCCGAGACCGGGGGATTCAAGCATGTTCGTACAAATCCACAAAATGCTGCGCAGCCGCCCGTGATGCGGCGTCGACGCTGAATATGTCCTGAAGCGACGCGGGCACCGCAGGCGCCTCGGCATCGATCACCCGGCGTACGGTATCGACGATCGCGGGGAAGGAAATACGGCCGGCAAGGAAAGCGGCGACCGCCACCTCGTTCGCGGCGTTGAGCTGCGCCGGGCGCGCTCCCCCTTCGGCTATGGCGGCGCGGCAGAGCGCGGTTGCGGGAAAACGCACCTCGTCGGGCGCCTCGAAATCGAGCCGCGCGATGCTCGCGAGGTCGAGCGGCGCACACGGCGTCGCCATCCGCTGCGGCCAGGCGAGCGCGCTGGCGATCGGGATGCGCATGTCGGGCGAGCCGAGCTGCGCCAGCGTCGAGCAGTCGATATATTCGACGAGACTGTGGAGCACCGATTGCGGATGGACGAGGATCTCGATGCGGTCGAGCCCGACGGGGAACAGATGATGCGCCTCGATCAGCTCGAGCCCCTTGTTCATCATCGTCGCCGAATCGACGCTGATCTTCGCGCCCATCGACCAGTTCGGATGCGCGACCGCCTGCGCCGGAGTGACCGTCCGCATCTCGTCCGCGCTTTTTGTACGAAAGGGACCCCCGCTTGCGGTCAGAATGATCCGGCGCACCTGATCGATGCGTCCGCCCGCGAGGCATTGAAAGATCGCATTATGTTCGCTGTCGACCGGCAGGATCGTTGCGCCCGACCGCCGTGCGGCGGCCGTCATCAGCTCGCCCGACGAAACGAGCGCTTCCTTGTTGGCGAGCGCGACGTCGGTCCCGGCTTCGAGCGCTGCCATCGTCGGCGCCAGCCCCGCGGTGCCCACGATCGCCGCCATCACGAGGTCGGTGGGGCGCTTTGCCGCCTCGACAAGCGCTGCTGCGCCGGCGGCGGTCTCGATACCGGTTCCGGCGAGCGCATCCTTCAGCGCGTCGTGACAGCTTTCGTCGGCGACAACCGCGACCTCGGGGCGGAATTCCTTCGCAAGCTTCGCCAGTTCCCTGACGTCGCAATTGGCGGTGAGCACCGCCACGCGCCACGCCTCGCCGTCGCGGCGGACGAGATCGAGGGTCGATTGCCCGACCGATCCCGTCGCGCCGAACAGCGAGAGGCGGCGCGGCGCCATCTCAGCCCGCGACCCGCACGGCGATCGCGCCCGCGAACGCCAGCCCGCCGAGCAGCAGCGCGACGGGCAGCACGCCGTCGACGCGGTCGAACAGCCCACCGTGACCGGGGATCAGCTTGCCCGAATCCTTGACGCCCGCGCGGCGCTTCATCCAGCTCTCGCCAAGGTCGCCGAGCTGGGCGAGCAATCCCATGAACAAACCGATCCACAGCGGCACGCCGACGATGCCGGCCCGGTCGCCGATCGTCGCGCTGGCGATCAGCGCCGCGATCATGCCACCGATCAGGCCCGACCAGGTTTTCGAAGGGCTGATCTTGGGCGCCAGACGCGCGCCTCCAAAGGCGCGGCCGGCGAAATAGGCACCGATATCGGTTGCCCACACCATGCCGAAGACCCAGAGCGCCGCGGTCACGCCAAGCTGGTCGCGGATGAACCACAGCCCCGCGACCGCGCCGAGGATGAGGATCGGCCCGAGTGCGGTCAGCGCCGCCTTCGCCCCGCCGCTCAGCGTCATCGCGCGCACCAGCGCCAGCCATTCGACGAGGACGAGCGCGCCTCCGACGAGCAGCAAGGCCCCGAACGCGAGCCCCCCGAACCAGAGCGCGGTTCCCGCGATCGCGAACAGGATGATCGCCGATCCGATGCGCACCCAAAGGTCCGATTTTCCTGCCGCCATGCCCTACAGCCCCCCGTAACGACGATCGCGGCGCGCGAACTGGTCGAGCGCCGCCTTCAGATCGGCCGGCTTGAAATCCGGCCACAAGATGTCGGTGAAATAAAGCTCGGCATAGGCCGACTGCCACAGCAGGAAATTCGAAAGACGCACCTCGCCCGAAGTCCGGATCAGAAGGTCGAGCGGCGGCATATCGGCGGTGTCGAGATGCGCCGCGATCGACGCTTCGGTGATCGGTCCTTCGGCCGCCGCCGCCGTCGCCGCGCGCACCAGCTCATCCTGCGCGCCATAGTTGAGCGCGACGGCGAGCGTCGTGCGTTTGTTGCCCGACGTGCGCTCCAGCGCATTGTCGATCAGCGCGACGACGTCGGGCGCGAGCGCGCGCCAGTTGCCGATCACCTTCAGCCGCACGTCGTTCGCCGCGAATTCGTCAAGATCGCTGAGGATGAAGCGTTTCATCAGCCCCATCAGGTCGTTGACCTCTTCCTCGGGGCGTTTCCAGTTCTCCGAACTGAAGGCATAGAGCGTCATCGCCTCGATGCCCAGGTCGCCCGCCGCGCGGACGATCGTACGCACCGCCTCGACGCCGGCCTTGTGACCGGCGACGCGCGGCAGAAAGCGCTTCTTGGCCCAGCGGCCGTTGCCATCCATGATGATGGCAACATGGCGCGCACCGTGGTGAGTTTCAGACACCGG
>JACDQN010000051.1 GCA_015657575.1 Sphingopyxis sp. | reverse complement strand
GACCAAGGGCTGGTCCGTATGGCGTGCGCACGCGAATCTCGTCGGACAAGGATCGGCTGACCTGGGTCGTCGCGGCGCCGGTGCAGGCGGACCGGACGGGCGATTCGATCAAGGAACTGCGGAGCGACCTCACGAGCTTCCTCGGCGACAAGGGCGTCACCGGCGAAGAGCTGGAGCGCACGGTCAACGGCAGCGTCCGCGAACTGCCCGGCAGCTTCGAAACCTCGGGCGACGTGCTCGGCGGGCTGCGCTCGATCGCCAAATTCGGCCGCCCGGACAATTATTACGAAACGCTCGCGGGCACATATGAAGCGATGAAGGTTCCCGAACTCGACGCCGCCGCGCGCAAGGCGTTCAGCGTGGACGATCTCGTCTATGTCGTCGTCGGCGATGCCGCGGTCGTCAAACCGCAGCTTGACGCGCTGGGGCTCCCCGTGGAAATAGCGAAACCCGCTAACTAACATCAGTTTCAGTAGGAGAGCCCCAATGTCTCAAGTCGACGGCAGCTATGATTGCGTAACCAAATCGCCGATGGGCGACCAGAAGTCGGTTTTCACCGTCACCAGCGACGGCGACAGCTTCACCGGTTCGAACGCCGGCGCGATGGGGGCGCTCGACGTCGAGAATGGCAAGGTCGACGGCAACAAGCTGACCTGGACCATGAACATGAAGGTGCCGATGCCGATGACGCTCGAATGCGAAGCGACGGTCGACGGCGACACGCTGACCGGCACGATCAAGGCCGGTGCCTTCGGTTCGATGGCGATGAACGGCACCCGTCAGGGCTGATTGCGCGATCCGAAAAAAGCAATAGGGCCGTCCCTTCGCGGGGCGGCCCTTTTGTTTTGCATAGCTTTTCCCGCGGGCTTTTCGGGGCCGGGGGCTATCCAAAGCGGCGTCGGCGGCGCATAGCCTGACGCCATGCACGATATCTCCCAATCCTCGCAGCGGTCGGGTCTTCCGGGCGAGCGCGAAATGGTGGTCATGATGGCGATGGTCATGGCGCTCAACGCGCTCGCCATCGACTCGATGCTGCCGGCGCTGCCCGCGATCGGCGAGGGGCTGGGGGTCGCGCTCGCGAACGACCGCCAATATGTGATTTCGACCTATTTGCTCGGCATCGGTTTCGGATCGCTGGTCTATGGCCCGCTCGCCGACCGCTTCGGGCGCAAGGGCGTGCTCGTGCCCGCGCTCTTTGCCTATGTCGTCTTTTCGATCGGATGCGGGCTCGCGACGAGCTTTCCGATGCTGCTCGCGTTGCGCTTCGGACATGGGTTGATCAGCGCCGGGCTGGGCGTGATCGTCGTCGCGGTGATCCGCGACCTGTTTTCGGGCGACGCAATGGCGAAGCGACTGTCGCTGATCTTCCTCGTCTTCATGATCGTGCCGATCATCGCGCCGACGATCGGCGCCGGGGTCGCCGCGATCGCGGGATGGCGCGCGATCTTCCTCGTGCTCGCCGTGATGGGCCTCGTCATGATCGCCTGGCTGCGGCGCCTGCCCGAAACGCTAGACCCCGCCGATGTGCGGCCGCTCGACTGGCGGACGATGGTGTCGGGCTGGGCGACGGTGACGCGCCATCGCCGCGCTGCCGGTTATATGATCGCATCGGGGATGATGCAGGGGGCGCTTTACGGTTATCTCAACAGTAGCGAGCAGATCATCGACGAGGTGTTCGATGCGCAGAGCTGGTTCCCGCTGATCTTCGCCTGCGTCGCGGTGGGGATCGCGATCGCCAATTTCTCGAACGCCGCGATCGTCGAGCGGTTCGGGGCGCGGCGCGTCTCGCAGAGCGCGGTCTTCGCCTTCATGGCGACCTCGATCGCACAGATTTTCGTCGCGCTGAGCGGCGGCGAGACGCTGTGGATGTTCACCGTGCTGATGATGATCAACGTCGGGCTGATCGGTTTTATCGGCAGCAATTTCGGGTCGATCGCGATGGAGGATTTCGGCCATATGGCGGGCGTCGCCTCCTCCTATCAGAGCTTCGCCAAGACGCTGCTCGCGGCGGTGGTCGGCGCGCTGATCGGCCAGCAATATGACGGCACGACGCTGCCGCTCGCCTATGCGTTCCTGATATCGGGGGTGGTCGGGCTGGTGCTGGTCTTCTGGGCCGAGCGCGGCAGGCTATTTACGCGGCCGGGAACGGCGCCCAAGACGCCCTACTGAGGCGCAAAAGAAAGGGGGCCGAAGCCCCCTTTTCCATTTTATCTGCGCGATCCGTCAGCTGAACGACGGAGCCGGCGGGACCGGCGGCGGCGGCGCGTCGGGGTCGTCTTCATGCACCTCGACATGGCCGAGGCCGACATGGCTGCGCGAGCGGCTGTAGCCGAAATAGACCGCCAGGCCGATGACGGCCCAGATCGCGAAGAGAATGATGCTCTTCGTGTCGAGATTCGCGAACAGATAGATACAGCCGAGGATCGCGATCGGCGCGGTGATGAAGATCGCCGGGGTGCGGAACGGCCGGTGGCGGCCCGGGTCGGTCTTGCGGATGACCATCACCGCGATCGACACCGCGGCGAAAGCGAAGAGCGTGCCCGAGTTCGAGATGTTCCGCCAACTGCCCAACGGGGAAGAAGGCCGGCG
>JACDQN010000499.1 GCA_015657575.1 Sphingopyxis sp. | reverse complement strand
TCGATCAGCACCGCGGTCTGGATCGTCATGTGCAGCGAACCGGTGATGCGCGCGCCCTTCAGCGGCTGCGCCGCGCCATATTCGGCGCGCAGCGCCATCAGGCCCGGCATTTCGGTTTCGGCGATGTTGATTTCCTTGCGCCCGAAATCGGCAAGACCGATGTCGGCAACGACATAGTCGCGGGTGTCGGCGGCGAGAGTGGCCACGGGGGATCTCCATATTGGCAAGTAACGACCGCAGGCGAGCGGCCACGAAATTATCGTGCGCGCCCTAGCCGAAAGCGCACTCCCGATCAAATATAAAGTTTTCTTTATATCTGCAACTTCGGCGGTGGCGCAGCGATCCTTCCTTCGCCCCGCCGGCGGGACGCCGTGCACGACTCGGGCGTTGCCGAAAACAGGGTCGGCCGAAAATAATTTTTCGCGCACAGAAATGTGACAGCCGGACGACCCGCCGTGTGACAGCAAGGCCTGGACACCAACTGCCTGAAAATCATGACTTACAATGCGCCTTGGCGTTGAGCCTAATCAGACTTTGTGACAGACGTGTTACAGAGAGCCGAAAATATTGACTTTTCGCGGCGCGAGACGGAAAATCCCCTCCAGTTTTCGGGGAGTTACAAAAATGAAAAAAATTCTGCTGCCGCTCATTGCTCTCGCCTTCGCGAGCCCGGCCGCGGCGCAATCGATCGTCGTCGTTACCGCGCCGCAGGCGATGATTCGCTGCTTCCGGTCGCCTATGCCGAACTCAAGGCCGGCGAAAATCGCGCCGCCGTCGACAAACTCACGGGCGACACGACGCTCGACAAGCGCGATCCGTCGCGCCTCATCAACCTCGGCACCGCTTATGCCCGACTGGGTCGCACCGCCGAAGCCGCCGCCGCCTATGACTCGGCGATCGGCAGCCCGATCCGCTACGATGTCGAACTCGCGAACGGCGACTATGTCGACTCGCGCTGGGCCGCGCGCACCGCGCTCGCCAATCTGAAACAGGGCAAGCCGCTGCTCGCGCTGGCGCGCTAGGCTCAGGCTTCTCCGCCCTCGGTGGTCAGCAAGCGGGCGTCCACTCCCGCTTCGGCGAACGCCGCCTGCCAACGCTCGGCAGGCGGCGTTTCGAACAACAGCGTATCGCTGCCCGGCGTCACGTGCCAGCCGTGGCGCACCATTTCCTCTTCGAGCTGCCCCGGCGACCAGCCGGCATAGCCCAAGGCAATCAGCCAGCGCGACGGGCCTCGTCCTTCGCCGATCGCGCGCAAGATATCGTGCGAACTCGACACCATCCAGCGGCCTGCGACCTGCACCGCCCCTTCGCCGCCCCAGTCGGGGCTGTGCAGCACGAAGCCGCGCGTCGGTTCGACCGGGCCGCCCAGATAGACCGGCTGGGTCAGCGTCACGCCGTCATGCGCGATCTCAAGCTGGTCGAGCACCGCGCCGACGGTCATCCCGCCGATCGGATCGGCGATGCCGATTCCCATCGCGCCCTCCTCGTCATGGCTGATCATCGCGATCACCGAATGCTCGAAGCGGGGATCGCCGATGCCGGGCAGCGCCAGCAGCAGCTGGCCGGTGAACCAGGGTGGCGTCGTGTCCATGATCCTGTAATGCCCCGCAGCGCAAAAAGGGTCCAGCGCCTTATCTTCTTTCGTCATCCCGGGACTTGATCCGGGATCCATCCCGAGGGCTGCGGAAATGGACCCCGGATCAAGTCCGGGGTGACGACAAAGGATAGTCTTCTTGACTCCGGCCGACCGCGCCCCAATGTCGCGTCCGAAACAAATCCCCTCAACGAAAGGATGCCGACCATGACGATCCAGCCCGGCGACAAGCTGCCCGAATCGACCTTTGTAAAGGTGACCGAAAGCGGACCCGAACAGGTCAGCACCGCCGATTATTTCAAGGGCCGCAAGGTCGCGCTCTTCTCGGTTCCCGGCGCTCACCCCGACCTGCTCGGCCAAGCACCTCGCCGGGCTTCGTCGACAAGGCGGACGAGCTGAAGGCCAAGGGCGTCGACGAAATCGTCTGCACCGCGGTCAACGACGCCTTCGTGATGGGCGCGTGGGGCAAGAGCGCCGGCGCGGGCGACAGCGTGACGATGCTCGCCGACGGCAACGGCGCCTTCGCCGAAGCGGTCGGGCTGACGATGGACGGCACCGCTTTCGGGATGGGCAAGCGCGGCCAGCGCTTTTCGATGATCGTCAACGACGGCGTCGTCGAACAGCTCAACGTCGAAGCACCCGGCGAATTCAAGGTGTCGAGCGCAGATCATATGCTGGAGCAGCTGTAAGGCGAAATCCTCCCCATCGCGCAGCGATGGGGAGGTGGCAGCACGCGGGGCTGACGGAGGGGCAAATGGCGCGACGTCGCTGCCCCTCCACCATCCTTCGGATGGTCCCCCTCCCCACCGCTTCGCGGAAGGGAGGATCTTCCGCCCCTCTTCCCTTTTGTCATATTTTCGTGCAACAGCGTCGCGATGACATCCAGCTCATCGCACGAAACCACCGATCCCACCGCCCTTGTCGACGGCATCATCGCCGAACTGCAGGATCGTTTCCGCACCTCGGTCTCCAACCTCAAATCCGCCATCGCCGCCTATGTGCGCGACCGCACGCTGCCACCGGTCGATGCCGCCGCGACGGGGTTGTTCGACTATCCCGCGATCCGCCTGACGACGACGGGCGAGCAGCGCGAGGGGCAGAAGGGGCATAATCTCTCCTTCGGCCGCTTCGAACGCGCGGGCGCGTTCGAAACCACGGTGACGCGCCCCGACCTCTTCGCCGATTATCTGCGCGATCAACTCATGCTGCTTGCGCGCCATTATGACATCACGCTTGAAGTTACGCGCACGGGCCAGCAGATTCCCTTCCCCTATGTGCTCGACGCCAGCGACGGCTCGGACATGGGCGGTGTCACCCCGCTCGAACTCGCGCGCCACTTTCCGACCACCGAGCTTGCCGACATCGGCGACGAGCTGGCCGACGGCCTGTTCGGCGCCGACCCCGCCGCATCGCAGCCACTCGCGCTCTTCGACGCGCTGCGCACCGACTTCTCCCTCGCGCGCCTCCGCCACTACACCGGCACCGCGCCCGAGCATTTTCAGCGCTACATCCTCTTCACCAACTACCATCGCTACGTCGACGAATTCGTCGCCTGGGCGGGCGCGCAGGTGGGGCAAGGCCGCTACACCGCGCTCGCCGGCGCCGCGGGGCTTTACGTCGACCAGCCCGGCGTCAATGCCAGCGCGCTCGTCGCCGACAGCGCGTGGCGGCGGCACCAGATGCCCGCTTATCACCTGATCGCCCCCGACGGCGGCGGCATCACGCTCGTCAACATCGGCGTCGGCCCGTCGAACGCGAAGACGATCTGCGACCATCTCGCGGTGCTGCGTCCCGAGGCGTGGCTGATGATCGGCCACTGCGGCGGTCTCCGCCCCAGCCAGCGCATCGGCGACTATGTCCTCGCCCACGCCTATCTGCGCGACGATCATATCCTCGACGCGGTTGCTGCCGGTCGAAATCCCGATCCCGCCGATCGCCGAGGTGCAGGTCGCGCTCGCCAGCGCCGCCGAAGCGGTGTCGGGCGCCACCGGCGCCGACCTCAAGAAACGCATGCGCACCGGCACCGTCGTCACCACCGACGACCGCAACTGGGAACTGCGTTACACCGACAGCGCGCTGCGCTTCTCGCAGTCGCGCGCGATCGGCATCGATATGGAGAGTGCAACGATCGCCGCGCAGGGCTATCGCTTCCGCGTCCCCTACGGCACCCTGCTCTGCGTCAGCGACAAGCCGCTCCACGGCGAGCTCAAGCTGCCCGGACAGGCGAACCGCTTCTACGAGGAAGCAATCGCCGCGCACCTCCAGATCGGCATTCGCGCGTGCGAAACGATGCGCGACGAGGGCGCCAAGCTCCACAGCCGCAAACTGCGCGCGTTCAACGAGCCGCCCTTCCGTTGATCACCCTGTCGCGCTCCATCGCCGGCCGCGTCGCGATCGTCACTGGCGCCGCGAGCGGCATGGGCCGCGCGACCGCGCTGTTGCTCGCGAGCGAAGGCGCGAAGGTTGCGGTCACCGACCTCGACCTCGCCGCCTGCGAAACCGTCGCAGCCGAGGCCGGGCCGAACGCCAAGGTCTTCGCGCTCGACGTCGCCGATGGCGAGGCGATCAAGGCGACCGTCGCGGCCATCGCCGCGCATTTCGGCGGCATCGACATCCTGATCAACAACGCCGGCCGTCTCCAGCTTCGCGCCGCTCGACGCCGAGGATGAATA
>JACDQN010000498.1 GCA_015657575.1 Sphingopyxis sp. | reverse complement strand
GGCTCAGGATGATCGCGTTGGCGATCGCCCGACAGTTTTCGGGCTGGGTGATCTGCGGCAGCACGATCTGGAACTCGTCGCCGCCGAGGCGTCCGACCTGTCCCTTGTCGCCACGATCTGCGTCAGCCGCCCCGCGTACCAGCTGCTCCAGCAGGTCGCGGGGCGGCTGACGCAGATCGTCGGCGACAAGGGACAGGTCGGACGCCTCGGCGGCGACGAGTTCCAGATCGTGCTGCCGCAGATCACCCAGCCCGAAAAACTGTCGGGCGTCGCCAACGCGATCATCCTGAGCCTGGCCAAGCCCTTCGCGATCGAGGGCGAGCAGGTGCGCGTCGGATCGTCGATCGGCATCGCGGTGTCGGAGGGGCAGGGGGTGACGGCGCCGGCGCTGGTGCGCAACGCCGACCTTGCGCTCTATGCCGCGAAGGACGCGGGGCGCGGCGTCTATCGCTTTTATGCCGATGCGATGCACAATCAGGCGAGCGAGCGGAAGGCGATCGAGGATGCGTTGCGCGACGCGCTGGCGCGCGACGAACTGCAATTGCTCTATCAACCGATCGTCGATGTGAAGAGCGAGACGGTGACTGGGTTCGAGGCGCTGATCCGCTGGCATCGCGACGCGGGCGGGGCGATCAGCCCGTCGAAGTTCATCCCGATCGCCGAAGAATCGAACCTGATCGTGCCGATCGGCGAATGGATCATCCGCACCGCCTGCGCCAGCATCGCGCGGCTCGGGCCCGGTTACCGCGTCGCGGTCAACGTCTCGCCGCGCCAGTTCGCCAATGAAAAGCTGCCGGCGATCATCCTGAACGCCGTGTCGTCGGCGGGGATCGAGGCGGGGCAGCTCGAACTCGAGATTACCGAGGGGGTCTTCCTCGACGAAAGTCCCGAGAATCTGGCGATGTTCCAGAAGCTGAAGCGCACCGGCGTGCGGCTCGCGCTCGACGATTTCGGGACCGGCTATTCGGCGCTCGGCTATCTCAAGAAGGCGCCTTTCGACAAGATCAAGATCGACCAGAGCTTCGTTCTCGGCGCCGCAGACCGGACCAGCATGAACGCCGCGATCATCTCCTCGATCGTCGGCCTCGCGTCGGCGCTCCATATGGAAACGACGGCCGAGGGGGTTGAGACGCACGACGATCTCGACCTGATCCGCGGGCTCGGCTGCAGCCATGTCCAGGGCTTTATCTATGGCAAGCCGATGACGCTCGACGAGGCGCTGGCGCTGCTTGGCGAGAGCGGCGGCCGCGTCGTCGCGCGTGGTTACAAAAGTGCGCGCGCGCCGCGGCTGCGCACCTTCCGCACGATCAGCGTGGCGAGCGGCGGATATCATTATGAAGCGATCGTGCGGAATGTTTCGCCGCGCGGGGCGCTGGTCGAAGGACTGTGGAACGTGCCCGACGGAACGGCGCTGCAGCTTCATTTCGGCCCCGGGCTGGTGATCGAGGCACAGGCGCGCTGGTCCGCGGAAAATCGCGTGGGCGTCCAATTCGCCGAAGCCGTCGATGTCGAAACGCTGATCGGTCCTGCGCAGCCCAAGGCGATCAGGCCGCGGATGAACCGCGCGCCTGACGGGGCAAGCGGGTGCGCGCGCCCCAAAAAGAGAGGCCGGTCGAGCCGGCAAGTCAAAAAAGAGGGGCCGGTCGAGCCGGCAGGTAAAAAGAGGGGCCGGTCGAGCCGGCCCCTGCAGTTTGTCTTCAAGGTAACCGAAAGGAATTACCAGAAGAAATCATAGATCACGTCGACGACTTCGCCGCTGTAGGTATCGACCAGAAGCGCGTCGTCATAATAGCGGACCCAGCGATAGCCCCCATAGGCGGGCGGCAGGCGGTAATAGCCCGGGTCGTTGATCCAGTAGCGCTGGCCATAGAAGAGCGACCCCAGCGTGAAGCCGATGCTGAACCGCGTATAGCCATAGCCGCGATACGGATTGTAATAGCGCGGCATCCGGTAATAGCTGCGGTTCCGGTCGCGATAGCTGCGCCAGTCGTAGCGGCGGTCGCTGCGCCAGTCGCGGTTCCAATTGTTGCCCGGACGGCCGTCGCGATAGCGCCGGTCGACATAGCCATTACGGTTCCGGTCATAGCGGCGATCGACGCGATTGTTGTCGTTGCGATCCCAGCGGCGGTCTAGATCGCCGTTGCGGTTGCGGTCGTAACGCCGATCGACCTGGCCATTGCGGTTGCCGTCCCACTGACGATCGACTCGGCCATCGCGGTTGCGATCCCACTGGCGGTCGGTGCGGCCGTCGCGATTGCGATCGTACGTGCCGCTGCGCTGGCGCTGGACCTGCTGCTGCTGGACCTGGCGTTGCTGCGCCTGCCGCTGTTCGTTGCTGCGCTGCTGCCATTGCTGGCGTTGCTGGTCGTTGCCGCGCTGTTGCCACTGCTGGCGCTGTTCGCCGTTTCCACGATTGCCACGGTCGCCACGCTGGACGCGTTGGACCTGCGGCTGTTCGCTGCGCTGACGCGGCGCTTCCTGACGCTGGCCGCGGTTTTCGCCGCCCCAGTTTCCGCGGCGCACCTCGGGACCGCGCGGTCCGCGGTCGCCCCGGTCGCCGCGCTGTGCGATCTGCACACGCTCGCCCGAAGCCTGCGCCGCGGCCGGCGCAATGGGGGTCAGGATCGTCGCGGCGATCAGCAACCCTCCTAAAGTCTTCTTCATTTCAATGGTCTCCAACTCATGTCCCGCATGCTGGAGAGACCAGCCGGGAAGATGAATCGAAAGTTACCGGGGTCAAGATGAGTCATGGCTGAACCGTAAAGTTGCCTGAGGTTCAGCTAGATGAACAACAGCTATCGCGGCGGCTTCATCGCGGGCACGGCATGCGCGGCATCCTGCGGCCGGATGCCCGGCGGCGGGGCGGCAGCGATGCGCTCCTCGCCGCGCAGCACGCGTCCGGCAAGACGGATCGCGGTGCGGATGCGCGGATAGGTGCCGCAGCGGCAGATATTGGTCATCGCGGCGTCGATCTCGGCGTCGGTCGGATTGCTGTTCGCACGCAGCAGCGCCGCCGCAGCCATGATCATGCCCGACTGGCAGAAACCGCATTGCGGTACCTGCTCTGCGACCCACGCCTGCTGCACCGCGTGGCTGCGGTCGCGCGAGAGGCCTTCGATCGTCGTGACGAAGCGGCCTTCGCATTCGGCAATGGTGACCATGCAGCTGCGAATCGCTTCGCCGTCGATGTCGACGGTGCAAGCGCCGCATTCGCCGGTGCCGCAGCCATATTTGGTGCCCGTCAGGTTCGACGCGTCGCGCAGCGCCCACAGCAGGGGCGTTTCGGGTTCCATGCGATATTCGACCGGACGGTCGTTGACCGAGAATCGCGTCATGCCGCCCCTGTTAGCGTAGCCGCGGGATTAGTCACGCCAGCTCGTGTCGATCTTGTCGACCTTGCGCACCATCGCGTCGAATTCGGCCTTGCCCGCTTGCCCCGGGATCGAGGCCATGAACAGGTCGCGCTGGTGAACGGCGATCACCTCGTCGGGGACGGTGATCGGCTTGCCCATGCTCATCGTCGCGAGCTGGATTTCGCACGCGCGCTGGAGCGCCCAATATTTGATGAAGGCTTCGGTCAGCGTCTTGCCCATCACGACGGGGCCATGGTTGCGCAGCATCAAAATACGCTTGTCGCCCAGATTCCGCACGAGGCGTTCGCCTTCTTCCTCGCGAACCGTGACGCCTTCGAAATCATGATAGCCGAGTTGCCCCATGAAGTTGCAGGCGTAGAAATTGACCGGCTGCAGCCCGCCCTC
>JACDQN010000497.1 GCA_015657575.1 Sphingopyxis sp. | reverse complement strand
AGCACTACTTCGCCCGTCGACGCCCATCGCCTTCCATGCCCACGACGTCGTCGGCGCTCAGCCTCCGATCATCCCGCCGCGGCAGCCCGCGCACATAGGCGCCATCGACCCCCAGTGCCTTGCACGCGATCGCATCCTCGACCTCGGTCAGCACGATCGCCTCGGATTTGAGGTCGCGGACATAGGCTGGCGTGACGTCGAGCGCCGCGGCGGCGATCAGGTCGCCGGCATCCTTCGGCCGCACGCCTTCGCGCGTCAGCCCGTCGGCCAGTTCGATCGTCGCATCGACCATCATCATCGCGAGCAAGGTCGCGCGATGCTCGGGTGCAAGTCCGCGCTCGCCCAGCGCGCGCTCGAACCCGGGGTCGGACGTGAAACGACAATCGCCCTTCCCCTCATAGGCGCGGTTCAGCGTACCGGTGCACGACAGCGTGCCCGCGTCGTGGGTCAGGGTGAAGGCGACCGGTCCGGGCGCCGCGCGGCCGAGCGCCGCCGCGGCATCGGCGAAAGAGGTGCGCGACCCGTCCAGCGTCTGATCGCTGCTCGAATTTTTGTGCTGGATGCGTACGCGCGGCGTCCCGTTCTTGCCGCCCGCGGGTTCGGCGACCCACTGGACATCGGTCAGGACCAGCGGATCGGCAGCGGCGGTCGGCGCCGCGCAGGCGAGGACGGACAGCAGCGCGGTGCTGCCGGCGATAATCAGGGCTTTCATTCGGGCACTCCTCCCTCGCGTGCGCCGGGCGAGCGCCATCGCTCGCCGCCGCAGCGGCATTGTGAAACTTGGCTTCGATCAGTGGTGGTTCGGCTTCGGCCAGTGGCCGGGCGTCAGGTCCCGGGCGGCGCCGGAGGCGCGGGGGGCTCGGCGCTCCGCGGCATCTCGATCCGCGCGACCCGGCCATCGGCGGCGCGCGCCTCGATCACGCCATCGGGGCCGAAGCTGACGGTCGCCTCCTTCGGGCCCTTCACCGCCTTAGGACCCTTCCCTCCGCGCACCATGCCCGCCGCGCGCAGTTCGATCGCATCGTCGGCGCTGCGCATCCGCACCCCCGCCTTCTGCATGTCGGTCACGAAGTCGCAGTCGACCCCCATCGCCTTCAGCGCGATCAGATCGTCGATCCCGACCCCGGGGAAATGCGACTTCATGTCGCGTGCGAAGGCGGCATCGACGCCGACGTGCCGTGCCCCGACCAGTTCGTCGAAATCGGCTCCAGGGATGATGCCGCGCATCTGGTTGACATAGGCGGGATCGATGCCGCTCGCCTTTGCCGAGATGATGTCTTCGACGTCCATGGACCCGCCACTTTCGCGCAGCTTTTCGATATATTCCGGGGTCACGCCGACCGCGCGCATGCTGATCAGTTGCTCGGCGCTCAACGGCTTCGCGGGCGCCGCGCGGTCGTCCTGCGCCGTCGCGGTGGTGGTCGCGGTGGTCGCGGACTGCGCCATCACGGCGGCCGCCTTGACGCGCGGAGCAGCGGCTTCGGCTTCGGCCTTCGCGAGCGGTGCGGTCGCCGAAAAGGCCGCAAGCGGCGCAGTGACGCCCGCCAGCACGACCAGGCTCATCAGCATCCAGCTCGCGCTCGCGGGACCGCGCTTCAGGCTGCCGTCGAGCACGCGGGTGATCCGGCGCTTCAAACTGTCCTTGCCGGGTGCGACGCCATGCGCGGCGAGCAGCGCGCCCTGATTGTCGTGCCGCGCCGCGCCGACGAGAAGGGTCGCATAGTCGGGGCCGTCGATATCGGCCATCAGCACCGCGTCGTCGGCCGCTTCCTCACGCAATTGGTGGCTTTCGCGTGCCAGCATCCAGACCAGCGGATTGAACCAGAAGACCGCGCAGGCGACGCGCGCGCCGAGCAGCTTCGCCCAGTCGAGCCGCGCGACATGCGCCAGTTCGTGCGCGATGATCGCCTCGGCCTCACCGACCGCCTGCACCGCTTTCGGGCTCAGCACGATCGTCGGGCGCAGCACGCCCCAGCTGATCGGCGAGCGCAGCTCGTTGCTCACCAGCAACGCGGTGCCATGCTTGAACCCCATGCGCCGCTGCGCCTCGGCGAGCGCCGACAGCCACGACCCCTCGACCAGGATCTCGGCGCGGCCGCGCATCGCGAACAGCCGCACCACCGCGAGCGCCATCACTCCGAACAGCAGCGCGAGGGGGAGAGCATAGAGAAAGGGGGCAAGGTCGCTCCACGCGAAAATGATCGGCGTCGATCCAGCCGCTTCGACCACTACGGGGACTGGAGGTCGTGCGCGGGAGCCGGATCGATCGCCGATCCCCCTGTTGTCGCAAGCTGCACCGCGGGCGCAGCGCTTTCGGCAAACCAGCTCGCGGGCAGCGGCGCCCATTGCGGCAGGAAAAGAATTGCGGCCGGAAGCACGAGCAGCGCCGCCAGCCCGGCATGCGCGATCATCGACCGCTCGCCCGCCGAGCGCGAGCGCGCGAGCCGCAGCAGCATCAGCGTCAGCCCCGCGACGATCAGCGATTTCCAGGCAAGTCCCAGCAACATCGCAATGCTCATCATGACATCCTCCCGTCGCGGGCTTTCGCGATCATTTTTTCCAGTTCGTCGAGATCGTCGTTCGACATCTCGTCCTGCATGCCGAGCAGCGCCGCCGCGGCGCTCGTCGCCGATCCGTTGAAGAACACACGGACAACCTGGCTCAGCGCCGATTTGCGCGCGGTCTTGTCCGACACGCTGGGGGCATAGACGAAGCCGCGCTCGGATTGTTCGCGGGCGACGAACCCCTTGGTCTCCAGCCGCTTCAGCATCGCGCGGATCGCCGAACCCGACAGTTCGTCGGCGAGCGCGTCGCCGATCTCGGTCACGGTCGAAGCACCCCGTTCATAGAGGATGTCGACGATCTCGCGTTCGCGGGGCGGCAGACTGGACAGCATTCGAATCACCTCATGCGCTACATTTGTAGCGTGCTACATTTGTAGCGCATGCTTGGCAAGGGGTTTTATTCGAATAATACACATCGGCGATATTGCGCCTCCCACAGCGCCGTTATAGGCAGCAGAGCTCGGTATCGGTGCGGTGGACATAGCGGTGACGAAAACCAGAATTTTTTGCAAATTCAGAGCCCTGATTACTGTGTCCGGCCTGCTTCTGGCGCTGGACACTTCCCTCGCCAACGCGCAGGAGCCCACCGCCGATGACGGCGTGACGTTTGTCGAAATTGCCGGCGGCGATCCGGAAAACCCGGCGATCTTCGACAAGACCGGCCGGTTCACAGCCCGTCTTGAGCGTGAGGCGGCACGGGCGAGCCCGGTGACGATGGGCGGCGTATCGTGGAAATCGGTCTGGCCAAAGATCGTGCACTATCCGAACATCGACGTCTGCGAGGACGTCTATGCCGAAATCCATCCATGGCAGGGTGGCTCGCTGATCACTCGCAGGTTCGAGTTCTACCGCGGGCACACCGATACGGGTGGCAAGCTGTGCTCCGACAACGATAAAAGAATGTCGGCGCCGAACGCCCAGCGATATGTGATCGGTCTCTGGGCTATTCGCGCGCTGAAGGGGCCAGTCGTCCGCGCCGCGGGATCCGCCGACGATCCGCTCTGCATTCCGGGAAGCATGGTCGATTGTCCGGCTGAAAAGGACCGCGCGGCGCGGTTCGACGCGATCCGCTTCCACTCGGTCAGGAGTTGCGGTGCCGCGACGCCCGACTGCGTCATTCTCGGCGGCATCCTGCTTCGCGAGATCGCCGAAGGCGTCAATGGTGCAGAGGATATCGATTTTCGCGTCGAATATTCGCATGATGGAAAGCCCAGGAAAGCACGGCTTGATCGTTATTCCTTCTCCCGCTCTTTCCCTGTGCCACCCCCGCTTCCCGGTCCGCCGCGGCTAAGTCCCGACTTGTCCGCTCAAAAATAGCGCTGGATCGGCCCGTCCTGCGGCGTCCGGTCGGGAAGCCGCACCACTGCGTCATCGATATAGCACCAACCCCAACCCTCGGGCGGGTCATAACCCTCGATGATCGGATGCCCGGTGGCATGAAAATGCGCCCGCGCATGGCGGTTCGGCGAATCGTCGCAGCAGCCGATATGACCGCACGAACGGCAGAGCCGCAAGTGGACCCAGGTGCTCCCGCTCCGCAGGCATTCCTCGCACCCCTTGGCGCTCGGGACGACGGTGCGGATTTCGGCTTCGTGCGAACAGGACATGGCGGCGCTCCTCGGGCTGACGCATCGGTTGCGGCCGCCAGATCCTCCGCTACATTCGCGCGATGAGCAAGAGCGCCGAAGTCATCGTCAACGACCGCATGCAACAGGGCTATCGCTACACGCGCAGCGCCCCGATGGGCCAGGACTTCGATTCCGATTTCCAGCCCGAACTGACGCCCGCCGAAATGCTCGAACTCGGCGTCTTCTGCGGCAAATATATGACCGACTGCACCGACGAATTTCCGGCAAGCTGGTTCAAGAACGCCAGGCTTTCGCCCGATCGCCCCGACTGCTCGCTCAACTATTTCGGAATCCGGGCGAGTGTCCCGCTCGCCGTCTGGGTGGCCAAGGGCTGGATCCACCCCGACGATCCGCGAGGCTGGTTCCAATGGTATTGCCGCTATTATTCGGGACGCCGGCTCCCCGGCGAAGATCATCGCCAGATCGCGCGCTGGCGCGCCTTTCGCCGCCACGCCGCGCAGGTCCGCAAGCATTGCGAGCCCGGCGATCCCTTCTGCCGGCCAAAGCAGCGACAGGCGCTGCTGCAATGGGCATACGACAGCCGCGACATCTAGCGGCGTCCGGCGCGCCGCACTATGTGGGGCGCCTGTTTCAAGGAAATTTCCGCCTATGCCCATCATGGCCGCGCGTCACTATAACAACGGTCGGCTCGTCCGCGAACTCGGCCCCGACGAGATCATCCCCGACGATTGCGCGAGCGGCGATTTCTTCTGGCTAGGTCTATACGAGCCGACTCCCGGCGAACTCGAAGCCATCGCGAAACGCTTCGGCCTCCACCCGCTCGCTGTCGAGGACGCGCTGAAGGCGAACCAGCTGCCCAAGGTCGAGGTCTATGGCGACCAGCTGTTCGTCATCGCGCGCACCGCCAATCTGGACGCCGACACGATCGAACCGGGCGAGACCGCGATCTTCGCCGGCCCGCATTTCCTGGTCACCGTCCGCCACGGGTCGGCGCGCACCCACACCGCGGTGCGCGAGCGGCTCGAAAGCCTGCCGCTCAAACTGGCGCACGGTCCCGACTATGTCCTCTATGCGATCCTCGATTTCATCATCGACGGCTATTTCCCGGTGATCGACGCGATCGAGGAACGCATGCTCGTCGTCGAGGAAAGCGTGATGGACACGCCGCTCGACGCCGACGAAATCCGCCACCTCTATCGCCAGCGGCACGAAATCATCCGTTTCCAGCGGCTTGTGGGGTTGATGAAGGATGTCGCGAACCGCCTCGCCGCCGACGACGACCTGCCCAATATCGACATGGCCGTCCGTCCCTTTTTCCGCGACATCTGGGACCATGTCTCGCGCGCCGAATTCCGCCTGACCAGCCTTCGCGACATAGCGGCATCGGTGCTCGACACCAACAGCCTGCTCGAACAGCAGCGTCAGGGCGTGATCACGCGTCAGCTTGCCGCCTGGGCCGCGATCCTCGCGGTGCCGACCGCGATCGCCGGCATTTACGGCATGAACTTCGAATTCATGCCCGAACTGGATTGGCAATATGGCTATGGCTTCGCGCTCGCGCTGATCTTTGGAGGGTCGGGGCTCGTCTTCTGGCGGTTCAAAAGCATCGGCTGGCTCTGACCCGCAATCCGGCGCTGCCACGGGGCGGCAAGGCGCATCGCGCTGGCGGTGCTCCGATTTTTACTCGATCCGATCATTTGGCGGACCAGCGCTAACACTCTTTTAACCCGGCGCGGCCGACTAACAGGACGATGGTCATTTCCGCTTTTCTTCAGCAGCCCGCCGACAAGGTCGGCACGCGCCGAAACGCGCGGCGTACGCTCAAACTTCGCGTCGAGGGTGCACGCCCGGACGGCGCCGGGATCGACGTCGCGATCCATAATATCTCCGCGACCGGCCTGCTGATCGAAAGCAGCGCCGATCTCGCGGTCGACGACCGCATCGACATCGACCTGCCCCACGCCGGGCCGGTGCCCGCGCGGCTGGTGTGGGCGAGCGGCCGGATCTTCGGCTGCCAGTTCGACGCGCCGATCTCGGCCGCGACGCTCAGTGCCGCGCAACTGCGCAGCGCGGTCGACACCGACCTGCCATTCGACGCGCTGATGCCCGAAGACCCCGTCCCGCTTCGTTCGGAACGTTTCGGCGCCAAGCTTCAGCGCCTGCGCATCGCCAAGGGGCTGAGCCAGGCCGACGTCGCCGCGCATATGGGGGTCAGCGCCCCGTCGATCTCGGGCTGGGAAAAGGGCCGCGCCCGCCCCAAACACGACCGCATGGGCGACCTCGCCGGCTTGCTCGGCGTGCCCGTGTCGCAATTGCTTGGCGACCCGACTCCGGAACGGCTCAACGAACTGATCAGCCGCAGCCGCGAACAGATCGCGCGCGCGACCGGCACGAGCCCCGACAAGATCCGCATCGTGATCGAGCTCTAGCAAGATCGCCAAATCGCGCATATAACCGGCGCTCGAACCGCAGGAGACCAAGGATCATGGATCGCAACTGAACGCATCGCCCCCGTGCTCTGCCTTCAGGAAAGCCATATCCATGCCCTCGATCACCATCTCCCGCCTCTATTGGTCCACGCCTGACGGCCGCGCCGTTCTTTCGGACCTCGACCTCCAGCTTGCTCCCGAACGCACCGGCATCGTCGGGCGCAACGGCGTCGGCAAGTCGACGCTGCTGCGGCTGTTGACGGGCGATCTGGCGCCCGCTGTGGGGCATATCGCGGTGGACGGCCGCATCGCGATGCTGCGCCAGACGGTGCAGGTCGATCCCGGCGAAACGGTCGCCGACCTGTTCAACGCGCGCGCCGGGCTCGCCCTGTTGCGCAAAGCCGAAGCCGGGACGGCTAGCGCCGACGACCTCGCCGATGCCGACTGGACGCTCGATTCTCGCATCGACGAAGCCCTTGCCGCCGTCGCCCTCCCGCTTCCCGCCCACACCCCGCTCGCCGAATTGTCGGGCGGCCAGCGCACCCGCGCCGCGCTCGCGGGCGCGATGTTCGGCGACCCCGATTTCCTGCTGCTCGACGAGCCCACGAACAATCTCGACCGCGAAGGCCGCGCCGCCGTGCGCGCGCTGCTGCGCGGCTGGCGCGGCGGCGCGGTCGT
>JACDQN010000496.1 GCA_015657575.1 Sphingopyxis sp. | reverse complement strand
GTCGATAAATTTCAGGCTGGAACAGGGAATGCGAATCGCCATCTACCAAACACTTATCGCAATAACTGTTATGAACATAGGAGAGATCGGATGCCCCTGTTCAGCAATTTTCGTTCTATCGCCGCAGCACTGGCCGTTGCAGCTTCCTTCCCTATTGCGGCCACGGCCCAGACGGCCGGCCCTTCGGCTCACGTCGCCGCAACGCAGTCGGTACGCAACGTCGTGCTCGTCCACGGTGCTTTCGCCGATGGCTCGGGCTGGCGCGGCGTATATGATGAACTGACCGGCCGAGGGTATCGCGTCACGATCGTCCAAAACCCGCTGACCTCGCTCGCCGACGACGTCGCCGCGACGAAGCGTGCCCTCGCGCGGCTGGACGGCCCGGCCATCCTCGTCGGCCATAGCTGGGGCGGAACCGTCATTACCGAAACGGGGGTCGATCCGAAAGTGGCGGGCCTCGTCTATGTGTCCGCGCTCTCTCCCGATGCCGGCGAGACGACCGCGCAGCAATATGAGGGATTCGTCACGCCGCCTGAGTTCGTCCTCGACACCCACAGCGACGGTTTCGGATTTGTCGACCTGGCAAAGTTCAAAGCCGGGTTCGCGGCGGATGCCAGCGACCGCGATGCCGCCTTCATGCGCGACAGCCAGGTTCCCATCAACATGTCGGCGTTCGGCACGAAGCTGACCCAGGCGGCATGGCGCGGCAAGCCGAGCTGGGCCGTCATCGCAACCGACGACAAGGCGTTCGATCAGCGTATGCTCCAGCATATGGCGAAGCGCATCGGGGCGAAAGTGACCGAAGTGCCGGCAAGCCATGCCGTCTTCATGACCCAGCCAAAAGTGGTTGCCGACGTGATCGACGGGGCGGCGCGGGCCGCGTCGGGAAAACCCAGATAAGAGTCGAGCACCCTGTCCTTTCCCCCCGTGGCAGGGCGCCGGTAGGCGGGGCCCACAAGGTCTCGCCTGCCATTTAATCGCCACGCCAAACCCCAGTTTACGGCCGGTTTATTCGGCCCGGTGAGCAGCGAACGAAGCTGGCCGGGCCCGATGCCCTGCATTCTGCGGCTTCCGTTCGGCGTGGCTGACCAGGCGTGGACCGCCGCGTCCCGATCCGCTCTCCCCCAGCATCAGGAAAATATGATGACCATCGAAGCTCTCCCTACCCCACACCCCGATTTTGCCCGGCGCGCCGCGAGAATCAGGCAAGGCTCAATGCCGATCCCAAGCATAGCTACGACTTCATCGTCTGCGGTGCCGGCGCATCGGGTTCCGTCATTGCCCGTCGTCTTGCCGAGAACGCCAGCGTCCAAGTTCTGCTGATCGAAGCCGGCGGAAGCGACGAGCATGAAGCCGTCCTCGATCCCGCTCTCTGGCCGACCAACCTTGGGAGCGAGCGCGACTGGGGCTTTCAGGCCGAGCCCAATCCCTATCTGGACGGCCGCGAACTGTCGATGGCGATGGGCAAGGGACTGGGCGGCGGCTCCAGCGTGAACGTCATGGTCTGGGCGCGCGGCCATAAAAGCGACTGGGATCATTTCGCCGCGGAAGCGGGCGATACGGCCTGGAGCTATGAATCGGTGCTCGACATCTATCGCCGCATCGAAAACTGGCGGGGTGCGCCCGATGCGCCTTACCGGGGCACCGACGGACCGGTCTGGGTGCAGCCGGCACAGGACCCGAGCCCGCTTGCGCACGCCCTCCTCGGCGCGGCGCGCGAGCATGGCATTCCCACATTCGCAAGCCCGAACGGTGCGATGATGGAAGGACCGGGCGGCGCCGCCATCACCGACATGCTCGTTCGGGGCGGCCGACGCCAATCGCTGTACCGGGCCTATGTGCATCCTTTTTCGGATCGTCCCAATCTGACGATCATGACGGGCGCACATGTCCGCCGTGTCCTGTTCGACCGCCGCCGCTCGATCGGTGTCGAAATCGAGAAGGACGGCCGAATCTCCTCGATCGGCGCACGCAGCGAGATCATATTATCGACCGGCGCAATCAACACGCCAAAACTGCTGATGTTGTCGGGTATCGGCGACCGCGCCGAGCTGGAACGGTATTCGATTCCCGTGGTGCAGCATCTGCCCGGCGTGGGGCGCAACCTGCAGGATCATGTGTCTTTTGGTTGCATGTGGGAGCTCTCCGAACCGATGGCGCCGCAGAATAGCGGAAGCGAGGCGACGCTCTACTGGAAGAGCCGACCCGACCTCGATGCGCCCGACCTGCTCTTCTGCCAGGTCGAGTTCCCCGTGCCGAGCGAGCGCACCGCGGCTCTCGGCGTGCCCGAACATGGATGGACGATGTTCGCAGGGCTCGCTCAACCCAAGAGCCGGGGACGCCTTTTCCTGCGCGACGCGGACCCGGCGAGACCGCCTGCGATCGACGCCAGCATGCTTTCGGATTCCGCGGATCGCGAAGCCGCGCGTGAATGCGTCAAGCTCTGCCGCGAACTCGGCAACGGCGAAGCGTTCAAACCATTCGTCAAGAACGAGGTCATGCCGAACGATCGAGATGCGGACGGATTGGACGCCTTTATCCGCGATTCCGCGGTCACCTATTGGCACCAGTGCGGCACCGCGAAGATGGGGCAGGACGACATGTCGGTCGTCGACGCCTCGCTCAGCGTCTATGGGATCGAAGGACTGCGCGTCGCCGACGGCTCCATCATGCCGCGGGTGACGACCGGCAATACCCAGGCACCCTGCGCGATCATCGGCGAACAGGCCGCTGCGCGCATTCGCGCCAAACACGGTCTTTGAGGCACGACGAAACCCCTGCGGCCGAAACAATCCGGCCGCAGGACAAGGGTATCGCGTGCGTTGGGCTTCGGCGTCGAGGCTGATATCGGTTTCCGCTAGAATTCCATGGATGCCGTTCGCCGGACAGATCAAGCGCGCCGGACCCGGTTTCGGATTCGTCCTATTCCTTCGATTTCAAGCATGATCTCGTCGCCGTCGGACAGAAAATGATCCCTCTCGATCCCGCAGCCGCCGGTCATCGTTCCCGATCCGAGCAGTTCGCCCGGATGGAGCGTCTCGTCGCGTGAAATATACGCAATAATCTCTTCGAAACTGTGCAACATTTCCTTGTTCGACCCTTCGGCGAACAAGGCGTCGTTGACATAGGCGCGCATCGCAATGTCATGGACGTCGGCGAACTCGTCGGCGGTTGCGATGCATGGGCCAATGACGTTGCCGCGGTCGAAATCCTTGCCCTTCGCCGGCCCCATCATGCCGGGCATTTCCTCCATCTGAGCATCGCGCGCGGAGAAATCGTTGAAGATGGTATAGCCGAAGATATGCTGCCCGGCATCCTTCGCCGCAATATCGACCCCGCGGCGGCCGATCACCGCGGCCATCTCCAGTTCGAAGTCCATATAGTCGCTGTAGCGCGGCCAGATGACGTCGACCCCGGTGCCGACGACCGTGAGCGGATTGCATTTATGATATATCGCCTTCTGTCGATAGAGCGGCGGCAATTCGGCAAAGGGCGGTGCGTTCGGCACCGGCTCGCCGGCAATGCGCGCACGCAGCCGCTGCATGCCTGCCGCCGATTGCAAGATGTGGCCGGGAAAGGTGAAGAAGTCGCGGATCGATTGCGGGCGCGGCAGCGGCGCGAGCAGGCGGACGGCATCGACCGCGACGCAGTGGCCTTCCGCCTCCAGCAACCGCCGCGCATCGTCGAGCGCCGCTTCGCCGCCTTCGATCAGCCCCTGTATTGTCTGGAAGGACGTCGGATCGCTAAGGCCGGCCGCCTGCGATGCGGCGGTCAGATTCTGGACCCGACCATCGGCGACCAGCGCGCCGACAAAACTTTGGCCCCCCTGTTCGAATGTCACAAAGCGCATAAAATCTCCTGTCCCTATGCGCCGCCATTTATATCGATATTTTTATATAATATAGATAAAAGTTGCATCCTACCCAACCGATGCTAAGGCCGGAGCGTGGTCGACAAAATCGCATTGCTGGGCACCGGGCTGATGGGCGCGCCGATCGCGCGCAACCTTGCGCGCTCGGGTTTTTCAGTCACCGTCTGGAACCGGACCGCGGCGAAAGCCGCGCCCCTCGCGGACGACGAGGTTATCGTTGCGGCGTCGGGTGCCGACGCCGTCGCTGATGCCGACCTGGTGATCTTCCTGCTCAGCGACGGGCCGACGACGAGCGGCGCCTTGTTCGGCGAAGCCCGGGTTGCGCGGGCCATGCGTCCCGGCGCAACCGTCGCGATGATGAGTTCGATCAGCCCCGAAACAGCCATCGAACAGGCGGATCGGCTGACCGGGTTCGGCATAAATTATATCGACGCCCCGGTTTCGGGGGGCGAGCGCGGCGCGATTGCGCGCGCACTGACGATCTTTGCGGGTGGAAGCGCCAGCTCGATCGAGGCGGCGCGCCCCGCGCTCGAAACGCTCGGCCGGGTCAACCGTGTTGGCGGCGTCGGCGCGGGCCAGCTGGTCAAGCTCGCCAACCAGATGATCGTCGGCATCAGCATCGAAGCGATCGCCGAAGCGCTGTTGCTGATCGAACGCGGCGGCGGCGATCCAGCGGCCGCCTTTGCCGCGCTCAGGGGCGGCTTCGCCGATTCGACGGTGCTCCGCCAACATGGGGGGCGCATGGTGAAGCTCGACCATGCACCGGGCGCCACCATCGCGACCCAGCACAAGGATTTGCGTATGGCGACCGACATGGCGGCGCAGCTGTCGCTGTCGCTCCCGCTGCTCGATCAGACGGCAGCGCTGTTCGAACAAGCGTCCGCCGGCGCCGACCAGGCGCTCGACCATAGCGCCATCCACCGCACCTTGCGCGCGCGGCAGCGGGATGCCGGCGCATGACGCTGAGGATCAGCGCCAGCGTATCGATGATGTTTCGCGAGCTGCCGCTGACCGACCGTTTTGCCGCGGCCGCCGATGCGGGTTTCGACGGCGTCGAAGTCCAGTTCATCGACGAAGGCGAGCCGGTCGCCATGGCCCGCGCGGCGCGGGCGTCGAACATGCCCGTGGTCCTGATCAACCTGCCGCTCGGCGACCTGTTCGCGGGCGGGGCGGGCCTGTCGGGTGTCCCGGGACGCGAGGCCGAGTTCGCCGTCGCTGCCGAACGCGGACTCGTCGCGGCGGGCGAGCTGGGTGCGACCTTCGTCCATCTGGGTCCGTCGCGTATCATGCCAGAGATTGAGCGGGCCGATTGCCTCGCGACCTATGCACGCAATGTCGATACGGCGCTGAAGATCGCCGACCGGCTGGGTCTGGACGCAACATTGCTGGTCGAGCAGTCGAACCCGACCGATTTTCCCGGCGCGCTGTTCGCCACCGCCGATGAGGTGGCGGCGATGGTGCGACATGTCGGCGATCCGCGCTTCGGCCTGTTGTTCGACCTTTATCATGTCGCGATGGCGGGCGGCGATATTGATGCCGCCTGGACGGCGCACGGCGCTCTCGCACCGCATGTGCAATTTTCCGATGCGCCGGGCCGGCACGAACCGGGTAGCGGCAGCATCGATATCGCGGCCGCGATCACGGCCATCCGCGCGTCGGGTTATGCCGGCCGGTTCGGCGCCGAATATCGCCCCGCGGGCGACACGCGCGCGGGGCTCGGCTGGTTGGCCGAATGGCGCGCACGGGAACAAGCAAGCATCGGAGCCCTTCCATGACCGCAACCCTCATTTCGGGGGATCGCATCCTCGAACCCGCAGCCTTTGAACGCCAGACCGAGCGCGCCGCGGCCGCAATGCTGGCCTCGGGAATCGGTGCGGGCGACGCCGTCGCCATCCTGCTGCGCAACGATTTCGAATTTTTCGTCGCCAGCCTTGCGGCGCGCTGGATCGGCGCCTTTGCAACCCCGATCAACTGGCACGCGACCCCCGACGAGATCGGCTATGTCCTGACGGACAGCGGCGCGCGCCTGCTTGTCGCGCATGACGATCTGGCCGCACCGCTCGCCGGGCGGCTTGGCGATACGTTGCTGGTCAGCGTCCCGACGCCGCCCGAAATCGCCGTGGCCTATGCCCTTGCGCCCTCGGCACCGCTGCCCGAAGCGACGGCTTGGACCGACTGGCTGGCGGACGAAGCGACCGACCCGCCGCCGCAGGGCCCAGGCGGCGCGTCGGTCGTCATCTACACCTCGGGCACGACGGGCAAACCGAAGGGCGTGCGCCGCCGCCCGCTGGAACCCGAGCATCTCGCCGCGCAGGTCGAGATGCTGATCCATGGCTATGGCCTGCATCCCGGCGAGACGATGCGGATCCTGATGACCGGGCCGATGTATCATTCGGCGCCCAACAGCTATGGCCTCGCCGCCGCGGGCATCGCCGACACCATCGTGCTTCAGCCGCGCTTCGACGCCGAGCAATTGCTGGCGATGGTGGAGCAGCATCGCATCACGCACATGCATGTCGTGCCGACGATGTTCGTGCGCCTGCTGAAACTGCCCGCCGAAGTCCGCGCGGCCTATGACATATCGTCGCTGCGCTTCGTCGTGCACGGCGCGGCGCCCTGCCCGATCGAGGTCAAGCGCCAGATGATCGACTGGTGGGGTCCGGTCATCAACGAATATTACGGATCGACCGAGACGGGACTGATCACCGGCCATGGGTCGGCGGATGCGCTGGCGAAGCCGGGCACCGTTGGCCGCGCGCTCCCGAACGTGATCCTGCGCGTGCTGACCGACGGGGACGATGAGGCTGCAGCGGGTGCCATCGGCGACATTTATGTGAAATCGGGATCGGTTCCCGACTTCACCTATCATGGCCGCGACGCCGAGCGATCGGAGATCGAGCGCGACGGCTTCATCACGGTCGGCGACATCGGCTGGATCGACGAGGACGGCTTTCTGTTCCTGTGCGACCGGCGCCGCGACATGATCATATCGGGTGGGGTCAACATTTATCCCGCCGAGATCGAGGCGGCGCTGCTCGCGATCGACGGGGTGCGCGACGCCGCGGTCTTCGGCATCCCCGACCCCGAGTTCGGCGAAGCGGTCTGCGCCTATATCCAGCCCGAAGACGGCGTGACCTTTGACGCCGACACGATCCGCAACCGCCTCGGCGAAACGCTGTCGCGCTTCAAATTGCCGAGGACGATCGAATTCGCCGCAGAACTGCCACGCGAGGATTCGGGCAAGATCTTCAAGCGCCGATTGCGCGAACCCTATTGGACCGAAGCAGGACGCAAGATATGAGCACGGCATACCAACTCTGGCACGGCCAGGGCACCCGTTCGCTCCGCATCATGTGGCTCGCCGAAGAGCTTGGCATCACCGACCGGATCACGGTCCATCCGGTGCCCTTCCCGCCCAGGATGAAGGCGCCCGAATATCTCGACATCAACCCGCGCGGTTCGCTTCCGCTCTTCGTCGACGGTGCCGTGCGGATGACCGAGTCCATCGCGATCTGCCTCTATCTTCTGTCGCGCCATGCCCCGACCCCGCTCGCCCTCTCGCCGGCGGAGCCGGGCTATCACGACTATCTTGAATATGTCGTTTTCGGCGAAGCGTCGATGATGCCGCCGATCGGCGGGATTGTGCGGCAATTGCTGATCGAAACGCCCGAAACGCGATCGGCAACGGTCCTTGCCGAAGCGCGCGAAAATGTCGCGTTCCGGATCCGCCATATCAGCGCGGCGCTCGCCGACGGCCGCGACTATCTCGCGGGTTGCCGGCTGACGCTCGCCGATATCTCGGTCGGCTATTCGCTGAACCTGATTACAGCGCTCGGCGAAGGCGCGATCATCGCTCCCGATGTGGCGGCCTATCTCGACCGATTGCGCGCACGACCGGCCTGGATCACGGCGTCGGAGCGCTGAATGGACACACCTGATCCTGTCGCGAGCGAACCGGCGGCGGCGAGCTGCCGCATGGCGCAGCTCCTGACAGGCTGCCGGAACGACGCCGCCTGACAGACGTCCCGGCCTTTGGTTCAGGCCGCCGTTTCGAACGCGCCCCAGCGGGCGACGGCGTCGGCGACATAGGGCTGCGATACCGGCACGATCAACTCGTTCGACAGGATAAGCTGTGCGGTGCGGCCCGAGCGGCGCAGCGACCGTACCGCGTCATGGGCCACCCACCAGCTGCGGTGCACCTGCGAGCCCGCGATATGGCCCAGCCCGCGCATCGCGTCGCTGAAGCGGGTCAGCACCATCGCGCTGCCCTGCGCACTGTGGACGCGGACATAATGATCCTCGACCTGAAGACAGAGAATGTCGCCGCGCAAATGCGGCGGCAGGCGATCGAGCAGCGTCGGATCGATGGGGCGCCGAACGGCACGACCGGGCCATTGTCGTTATCGGGTCCGAAGGTCGCCAACGGCATGGGACGTTGCGGCGCGATCTGCAGGGCCGCCAGCACACGTTCGGCAAGAAAGACATAGGCCCCGCCGATCAGCGAGATAGAAAGGAAGAGCTCGACGACCTCGGTCGGCAGCGGCTGCCAGCCATGCAGCACATGGTTGGAGGTTCCCGTCACGCCCAGTTGCGCCAGTGCGGCCAGCACCGTCGCCGCGATCTTGCGCATCGTTGGGCTGGCGTCGCGCAGCCGCGGCAGGTGGCCAACCAAGGCCATCGTCGCGAGCGAGAAAAGGACCCAGGCGGTCATCTGCACCGTCCAGTAGCCGATGCGCTCGATCGGTTCGAAACGATAGGTGCCGAAGGGCGAGAGGAAGGACAGCAGCGCGACGAACAACATCGTCAGCCCGGCGTGGCCGATCAGCCGCACCAGCCAATTTTCCATTCGGGAATTCGCGAAATCGCGCATCGTGAACCATCCTCCAAGACGCACCCATTTAAATTATACGAAGTAAACTACGCAACCGCGAATGTCCCGTGGCCCGCATTTTTTCGCCGCCCTAGCCCCTCCATCGAACCGCCGGCCGCTCCGGACCGGCACTCGCAAGGAGCAAATAATGAAACAGGCCTCTCTCCCCGTCGCGGCGCTTGCCGCCGCGCTCTTCATGACACCCGCCCAGGCGCAGGACCTGCCCGGCCAGCCGCGCGCCGTCGAAGGCCCGGGCGATGACAGCGACGATGCGGACGAAAACAGCGGCGGCGTCGACGGCTTCTTCGCGATCGGGCCAGGCATGGTCCCGTCCTATGACGGGTCGAAGAAATATGAGCTCGTGCCGCTGATGATCGCCGACGTCGAATGGAAAGGCCTGACGCTTGAAATCCGCGGCCTTGGCGCACGGCTCGACCTGCTCGGCAACAGCCCGGTGCAGATCGGACCCGTGTTCAACTTCCGCGGCAAGCGCAACAGCGACAAGGACGGCAATGGCCGCGTCAAATTGCTGAACGACGTCGACTCCGCGATGGAGGTCGGCGGGCACATCGGATATCGCTTTGGCGGCAATCAATATGGCCAGGGCGAGATCGAATTCGACCTCAGTCTCGTCAAGGACGTATCCGATGGCCACGATGGCCTGCTCGGCACCGCGCAGGTTTCCTACGCCGCGCATCGCAGCCAGAAATTGTTCGTCAATCTGGACGCACAGACCACCTGGGCCGACAAGAAATACACGCGCGCCTATTTCGGCGTGACGCCGGCCGAGGCCGCGGCGTCGGGCCTCGCCGCCTATCGACCGGGCAGCGGCATCCGCGACATCGGGATCGGCACGACGGTCGGTTACCAGTTCAACCAGCGCTGGGGCATCATCGCCCGCGCCGGCGCCAATTATTATGTCGGCGACGCGAAGGACAGCCCCATCGTCGATGAGGGTTCCAAGATTCAGGCGGTCGGTGGCCTCGCAGTTTCGTACCGGTTCTGATCATGGTGCGGCGGATAAAGCGGGCCTTTCTCCCCAAAAATCCCGTTCCGCCGCGCAGCATCGAAATCGACCGAAAGAGCGCCGACCGTCCGGACCGGCGAGCGAGTCTACTCCGAACTCGCTCGCCGGTCTGGTCGAGGCACGAAACGCCGGACGCCGAGCCGGCGAACTATGTCCAACAGGGAGGATGACAATGAGCGTGGAATCGAAACGGCATCTGGATGAAGCCTGTTACGGCGTCGGAGCGTTGGCGAGTGCCAGCTTCTCGACCGTGCCGGGGCTGATCCTGCTCTATTATCTGACCGACACGCTCGCGGTGCCCGCGGCGCTTGCCGGATTGATCGTCTTCATCCCCAAATTGTTCGACGTCTTCGCCAATCCGATCGTGGGCCGCCTCTCCGACCGGACCCGAACCCGCTTTGGCGCGCGCCGCCCGTGGATCGTCTTTGGCGGCCTCGTCTTTCCGCTTGCCTTCATCGCGACCTTCTGGACACCCTATTCGGGCAACGCCGCCGCGCTGTGGGTGGCCGTCACCTTCACGCTGGCAAGCATGACCTTCTCGGCCTTTGTCGTCCCCTGGTCCACGCTGCCGGCCGAGATCGCGCCGCACACCCGCGCCCGCGCCTCGATGGCGGCGTGGCGCATCGCCTTTCTGGCGATCGCGGTGCTGATTTCGGGCGGCCTCGCTCCGACCATCGTCGAAAATGGCGCGACCCCGCGCGACGGCTATCGCGACATGGCGTTGTTCATCGGCACGATGATGATCAGCGCGACGCTGATCGTCGCCTTTGTCGGCGCGCGGCGCTCGACCCAAGCGACGACGCAGCCCGCGGCGCCGACGGGATTCAAGGCCAGCATCGAAATTCTGAAATTGAGCCCGTCGCTGCGCGCGATGCTGTGGATCGTCGCGCTGAGCGAGATCGCTTCGGCGGTGTCGCTGGCGAGCACGCCCTATCTTGCCGACTATGTGCTCGGCGATCCCGAAGCGGTGGCGCCGATGTTCATCATCCTCACCATTCCGTTGCTCTTCACCATGCCGCTGTGGCGCATGTTCGCCGTGCGCCGCGGCAAGCGCGCGGCGCTCAGCACGGCGCTGATGCTCTATGCGCTCGGCGCGCTGCTCCTCGCCGCGCTGTCGGTCGCACCCGCCGACCTTCGGGTCATCCTGACCTTCGTCGCGGTCTTCATCATCGGCACCGGCTTTGCCGGCACCTCGATGCTGCCGCAGGCGATGTTCGCCGACGCGCTTGCTTATGAAACTTCGGTACGCGGCGAGTCGAGCGTCGGTGCGATGGTCGGCCTGTCGAACGCGACCGAGACGATCTCCGGCGGCTTTGGCGCGGCGATGTTCGCGATGGTCCTAACCTTCACCGGTTTCATCTCGACCGGCGACGATATGGTGGTCGATCAACCCGCGATGGCGATCATGGGCATCGTCTTTGCCGCCAGCCTGATCCCGGCCTGGGCGGCGTTGATCGCACGCTGGCCGCTGCGCCATTTCGATCTGGTCGAGGAAGCGGTCGACAAGGCGACGCGCGGCAGTGAACAGGCCCGGCGAGCCCATGGCATTCAGGCCGAATAGCACCGCGCGCGTCGCGCGCATCACGCTGGCGGGCGACGCGGACCGGTGGTTCGCGCGCCTGCCGCAGCGTTCGCGCGACTTCGTCCAGGCGCATGTCCGCCTCCACCATTTCGCCGATCGGGCACGCATCTATTCGGCGGGCGATGCAGGCGACGGCCTGTACCGGATGATCGACGGCGAGGTGCGGCTGATCGCCTATCCTTCTGACGGGCGCCAGATGGTGACCTTTGTCGCACGGCCCGGCCAGTGGTTCGGCGAACTGTCGGTCGTCGATGGCGGCCCGAGGCCGCACGATGCGATATGCCAGGGACCGGTGTCGCTGTTGCACCTGCCGACGTCGGCCATCACCGCCCATGCCGAGAGCGACCCCGGCTTCATCGGCCAGGTCGCGCTGATCGGCTGCGACCACCAGCGTGCGGCGCTCGCGCACATCGGGTCGATGACCGGCCGGCCGGGGCGCGAGCGCGTCGCCGGAATGATCCTCGCCATGGCCGTACCCGACCCGCGCGCGCCGCACCCGGTGCTGCGCATGAGCCAGGAGGATCTGGCGGGCCGCGTCGGCCTGTCGCGCCAGCATCTCGGCGTTCTGTTGTCCGAACTGAAGGATCGCGGCGTGCTTTCGCTCGGCTATGGCCGGATGGAGGTGCTCGACCCCGAATGGCTCGCGCGGCACGCCCGGCACGGCGGCGGCTGATGCGCGCGCGGCAGGGCAATCGCCGGCAATTGCCCGATCTCTGGCAGTCTGCGGCAGCGCCGCACCCTACTCTCGCCTCCGCCAAGCAGGAGAACGGACATGGCTAGCATATTGGAAATCCCCCAGCCCGCGAACGCCGCCATTTCGGCGGAGGAATGGGCGCTGCGCGTCGATCTGGCGGCAGCCTATCGGCTCGTCGCGCTTTACGGATGGGACGATCTCGTCTTCACCCATTTGTCGGCGCGGATACCGGGACCCGACCATCATTATCTGATCAATCCCTATACGCATATGTTCGACGAGATCACCGCCTCGGCGCTGGTCAAGATCGACCTCGACGGCAACAAGATCGACGATATGCCGGCGCCGGTGAACCAGGCGGGGTTCGTCATCCATTCGGCGATCCACGGAGCGCGCGAGGATGCCGCCGCGGTCATCCATCTGCATACGCCACACGGACAGGCGGTGGCGGCGATGGCCGAAGGGCTGTTGCCCTATAGCCAGACCGCGATGGCGGCGGTGCACGACATCGCCTATCACGACTTCGAAGGCATCGCGACCGACGTCGGCGAACGCGAGCGGCTGGTCGCCGACCTCGGCAGCAAGCATGCGATGATCCTGCGCAACCACGGAACGCTGACCGTCGGACGCACCGTGTCGCAGGCCTTCGTGCGCATGTATTTCCTCGAGCGTGCGTGCGAGGCGCAGGTCCTGATGCTGTCGGCCGGGCGCGACGCGCTCAACGACCCGCCCGAGGGCGTCGCCGACAAGGTCGCGCAGCAGGTCGCCTCGCCCGCCGCCGCCGACGGCATGCGCAATCTGGCCGAACATCTGATCTGGCCGGCGCTGCTGCGCAAGCTCGACCGGATCGATCCGGGCTTTCGAACCTGACGAAGGGGCACCGCGGCCGGGTTTTGCCTTGACCGGTCGCGGCCCCGATGAACGAAGAGGACCCCGCGCGTGCGTGTCTGTATTTTCGGCGCCGTGCGTCGGCGGGCATTTCGCCGCGAAGCTCGCGGCGGGCGGGCATGATGTTTCGGTTGTCGCGCGCGGGCCGCAGCTCGCGGCGATCTGGGAGCGCGGGATCACGCTGATCGCGGGCGAAGACCGCATCCGCGCATCGGTCGCGGTGTCGGATGAACCCGCCGATCTCGGGCCGCAGGATCTGGTGATCTTGACTGTGAAGGCGACCGCGCTGCCGGGCCTTGCGAACGGCATCGCCCCACTGCTGACCGACGAGACGCCGGTCGTCTTTGCGCAGAACGGCATCCCCTGGTGGTACGCGCTGGGCCGCACGCGGGCGGCCTGCGGCGCCCCCAATCTCGGCTGGCTCGATCCCGGTGCGGCGCTGACGCGCAATATCGGCTCCGCGCGCACGATCGGCGGCGTCATCTTTTCGTCGAACCAGCTCCTCGAGCCGGGCGTCGTCCAAAATGACTCGCCGGCGCGTAATGCGCTGATCGTCGGCGAGATCGACGATTCCGATAGCCAGCGTATAGCGGACATCCGCGCCGCGCTGGCCGGTTGCGGCATCGACTCGCCTCGCGTGCCCGATATCCGCGCGGTGCTATGGTCAAAGCTGATCAACAATATGACGGCGTCGATTTTGTGCCTGCTCACGGGGCTGAAGGTCAGCGAGCTGGCGGCGGACGATGATCTCGCCGACAACCTGCTGGTACTGATGGCCGAAGCGCGCGCCGTCGCCGCGGCGCTGGGCTATGATTTCGGCCCGGTCGACCTGGCGGGGCTGCGCCAGGCGGCTCCCAATCACAAACCCTCGATCCTGCAGGACCATGAGGCGGGCCGCCCCATGGAAATCGACGCGCTGGTCCGCGCGCCGCAGGCCTTTGCCCGCCATGCCGGTGTCGCGACCCGTCCTCCGCATGCCGTCCGCGCGCAGCGTCGCGCTGCGCG
>JACDQN010000495.1 GCA_015657575.1 Sphingopyxis sp. | reverse complement strand
CGGTCGCACCGCGCTCGGCGCCTCGCGCGCGTCCGGAAGCGCCTCGGCTTCCTATGCTCGCGGCGCGGCCGGGAAGAGCGGGATGCGGGCGTTCGGTGCGGGGCTTGCCAATGTGGCGCGTGACACGGCTCGCGGCGCGGGTTCGCCGCTCCGCGCCGCGGCTGAACGCCTGCGTCAAAGCTATGCCGCGGGGCAGGCGGGCAAGTCCGCGGCCGGCGCTGCCGCCGCCAGCGACGGCGCGGCGTCGCCCCCGACCTGGGCGGCCGCCATGAAGCGGCGGCAGGCCGTCACCTCGGGCGCCACCATCGCCTCGCAGACCCTCAAGGCCGGCGACAGCCATGGTGCCGGCTCCGCTCCCGACATCAGCCAGAAGGATTGAACCCATGTTTCGACGTCCGTACCAACATTATGGCAAGTCCCCGATCCCGATCACGCCCTATCAGCGGGCGGCGCAGGTCTGGGACGACCGCATCGGCTCGGCCCGCATCCAGGCGAGGAGCTGGCGGCTTGCCTTCTTCGGTTGCCTCGCGCTGTCGGGCGGGCTCGCCTCGGCGCTTGTTTGGCAGTCGCTCCGCGGAACGATCACGCCTTGGGTGGTCGAGGTCGACAAGCTCGGCGAAGCGCGCTCGGTGGCGCCGGCCGACGCCGACTATTCGCCGACTGACCCGCAGATCGCGTTCCACCTCGCGCGCTTCATCGAACATGTCCGCTCGATCCCGGCCGATCCGGTGGTACTGCGCAAGGACTGGCTCAGTGCCTATGACTTCACCACGCCCAAGGGCGCCCAGGCGCTGAGCGACCATGCCCGCGCCAACGACCCGTTCGCCGAGGTCGGCAAGATGCAGGTCGCCGTCGATGTGTCGAGCGTGATCCGCGCGTCGCGCGACAGCTTCCGCATCGCCTGGACCGAGCGCCGCTATCAGGACGGCAGCCTCGTCGAGACGTCGCGCTGGTCGGCGATCCTGACCACATCGATCCAGCCGCCCCGCACGCCGGACGCCCTGCGACGGAACCCGCTCGGCGTCTTTGTCACCGCTATTTCTTGGTCGAAGGAGCTCAGCCAATGATCCGCCTTACCCTTCTTCTCGGCGCCGCCGCGCTCGCGCTGCCGGCGCTGGCGGCGCCCGCCGATCCGCGCTCGCAGGTCGCCGCGCGAACGACGCGGCGCGCGTCCAGCCCGAGCGCGCGACCTTCCTCAACGCCATCCAGAAATATGCCTGGGCCGATGGCGCGCTGTTCCAGGTCTACACCGCGCCCGGACAGGTCACCGACATCGCGCTGCAGGAAGGCGAGGAGCTCGTCGGGCCGGGGCCTGTCGCGGCCGGCGACACGGTGCGCTGGGTCATCGGCGATACGGTGAGCGGGATGGGAGCGTCGCGCCGCGTTCATATCTTGGTGAAGCCCACGCGCCCCGACATCATGACGAATCTGGTCATCAACACCAGTCGCCGAACCTATCACATCGAGCTGCGCGCGACCCCCGCCACCTATATGGCGGCGGTTTCCTGGTCCTATCCACAGGACGAGCTGATCGCGCTTCGCGCCGCCGAGACCGAACAAGCGCGGCTTGCCCCGGTTGCGGGCGGGATCGATTTCGCGGCGCTGAGTTTCGCCTATCGCATCTCGGGTGCGAAGGTGGCCTGGCGGCCGGTGCGCGTCTTCGACGATGGGCGCCAGCTCTTCGTCGAGTTCGGCGCTGCGATCGCAACCGCGGACATGCCCCCACTGTTCGCGATCGGCGAGAAGGGCGCGGCGGAATTGCTCAACTACCGCGTCGACGGACGCTATATGATCGTCGACCGCCTCTTCGATCGAGCCGAACTCCGCTTGGGCAGCGGACGCGGCGCCAAGGCCGTGCGGATCGATCGCGAAAAGCCGCGCTCGCGAGGCCGGTCGTGACGGCGCCCGAGCAGCCGAACGCCGAA
This sequence comes from Sphingopyxis sp., assembly GCA_015657575.1. Classification (GTDB taxonomy): domain Bacteria; phylum Pseudomonadota; class Alphaproteobacteria; order Sphingomonadales; family Sphingomonadaceae; genus Sphingopyxis. Next base: position 13,414 of record JACDQN010000495.1, on the reverse strand, counting down.
GCTGGGCCGGGCGAGGCCGAGGTAGCGCCGATCGCACCCGCAAGCCCCGATGCGTTCCGCTTGGCGGGCGAGGCGCCGCGGGTCATGCGTCTGTCGCGGAAAACGCTGGCAGTTATCGGCGGGGCCGGCGGTCTCGCGATTGCGGCATCGCTTATGTGGGCGCTGCGCACGCCGGCCCCGGCCGAGCGGCAGGAGCTCTATGAAGCGAGCAACAATGCGAGGCCCGACGCGGTCTCCGGAGCACCCGCCGATTATGGCGCCGTGCCGAAGCTCGGTCCGCCGCTCCCCGGGGACCTTGGCCGACCGATCGTCGCTGCGCAGGGCAGCGGTGAAGCCATTCCCGTTCCCCCGATGGGAGCAGAAGGTAGCGCCCCTACCGATCCGCGCGAGGCGGCCGCCGAACAGGCGCGGCAGCGTGCCATGCAGGAACGCGAGAGTGCCCAGACGAGCCGGCTCTTTCTGGCGGGCGGAACCACGGGCGCCGCGTCGGTCGACGTCGCGGTCGGTGAAACGGCCACGCCCGAGCCCGCGGCGGAGCCCCGGACCGCAAATGAAGGTCGGCGCCAGTTTCTGGCTTCGGGGTCGAAAAAGCCCATCGAGAGTGGCGAGCGGCTGATCGCTCCAAGCTCCGCGTTGATCGTCCAGGCCGGGACCGTGATTCCCGCGGCGCTCATCACGGGCATTCGCTCCGACCTGCCCGGCCAGATCAGCGCACAGGTAACGCAGAATATTTATGATAGTCCGACCGGGCGCATCCTGCTCATTCCCCAGGGCTCGCGGTTGATCGGCGAGTATGACAGCGAGATCGCCGCGGGGCAGAGCCGGGTCCTCCTCGCATGGGACCGCCTGATTCTGCCCGGAGGACGATCGATCCGCCTCGAACGGCAGCCCGGGGCCGACGCCGCAGGCATGTCGGGGCTCGAGGATCGGGTGAACAATCATTGGGGCCGCATGCTTCGGGCGGGGCTCGTTTCGACCCTGCTCGGGGTCGGAAGCGAACTCAGCGTTGGCGGCGATGACGAACTCGCCCGGGCGCTGCGTTACGGAATGCAGGACAGCACGAGCCAGGCCGGACGACGCATCGTCGAGCGTGAACTCGCCGTTCGCCCGACGCTCACCATTCGCCCGGGCTTCGCGCTCCGCGTGATCGTCACCCGCGACCTCATTCTCGAACCTCAGGCGGAAAGGCGATGAGTCGGCTACGCCTTGGGCCAATCGTCGAGGAGAAGTCGGTCAAGACGACTGTCGAACTCACGGGCAAGCTCGCGCGCGATCTCGCCGACTATGCCGCGGCACATGCGAAGGAAAATGGCCTGTCCGAGCCGCTGCCGATCGAACGGCTGATCCCGCCGATGCTCGAACGGTTCATCGCGACCGATCGCGGTTTTGCGAAGGCGCGGCGTTAGACGGTAAAGAGTCTTTTGTATGCGGGCATGGGGTCGATTATGATCGGCGTGTGGACGAGCATTTTGCTCCTGAGTGGCCGGCACAACAGTCGCGGTCTTGCACGACGAAGCCCGATCCCTCGGGTTTGCGGGTGCCTTTCGCCGCATGTAGCGACGGTATCGTCCGGCACGTCGAGCAGATCGTGTCGCATCGGCAAGGCCCCTTCACCTGCCTTGGGTGCGAGGAGCGGCTGACCCTTCGGCTCCCGATAAAGAAGCGGAAGCATTTCGCACATCGGCCCGACAGCCGATGCTTCGGGGAAACGGCGCTTCATATCTACGCGAAGCTACTGCTCGCGGCTGTTCGGCGGCTCACCCTGCCAAGCCTTGTCCTTCGGGAGGAAGGTCTGGAGGAGGTCGTGTTCGGGGGCGGTGAGTTCGCCCTCGACGATGTGAAGCTTGAAGTGCCGGAGGGCGATTTCCAGCCGGACGCCATGGTGTGGGTCGGTGGGGCCCGGCGCGCCGTGGAATTCAAGGTGGCGCACGCGGTCGATGCGGAGAAGCAGCAGAAAGTCGCGCGGGCCGAGTGCCCGATGATCGAGATCGATCTGTCGGCCACGCGCTGGCGTCAGCTCGACGGGGCGGAACTCGACCAGCAGATATTGCATGAGGCGCCGCGCCACTGGATCCATCATCCGGATCGCGAGCGCGCCTCGCAGCGGCTTTCCGAGCGGGTGACAGCAGAGGCGACGCGGAAGGGCGAGCGGCTGCGCTGGCATATCCGGGAGCGGCCGCAGAAGCCTCCGGTCGACACCGAATGGGTCGCGGAGATCATGGCGGACCTGCAATATGCGGAGCTCGACTACCTGCTCGGGGCCAAGAGCCGGATGGGTCATTGGTTCAAGGTGCGGCCGCAACTGTGGCAGGCTGCGCTCGTGCATGCTCTGATCTACAAGCCGAGCATCAAATATTCGAAGGGATCGGACATCCATATCCATGGCGAGTGGCCGAACGAGGCCAACATCGAGAGCGTGCTGCCGACATGGATGCTGCGCACCGACCTCAGCAACTACAAACCCAAGGCGCTCGCGGCTGCCGGCTACTCGCGCGAAAGTTTCGGGTCGCCCAGCCAAGCCGTCACCGAGTATCTCTTCAACCTCTTCACCGATCGGCAGGCGGTGGTATGGGAGCGCGACGAGCAGCGCTTCTATGTCGATCCCGATCTTCACGCCCGCGTTCACAACCGCCATGACCTCGAGAGCACCGTTGCTTGCATCGCCAAGGATGCCGGCCATCCCGATCCCGATGGCTTCAGCCGGCGCTGGATGCGGCGATATAATGTCGACGGCCGAAATCCCTGGAAGGTGGCTGCAGAGGGCGGCGATGATTTTCGCGCGCTGGACAAGCGGGTGCGGGCGATCTTCGACATGTCGCGCAGTTACCGCGATCTTCCGATCGTCGACGATCTTTGCGGCTTGCCCTTTCAGGAATGGCGCGACGGGATCCGGAGGAAGCGCGAGGAGAAGGAAGCCGCCGAGCGCAAGCGCATCGAAGACGCGAAGGAGAGCCGGCGGCGGAATTTCGCTATCGCCGCGAAAAACGCGCTCAAGGACGAGGCCGAGACCTGGCTCGCATCGACGGTCGTCGACGGGGTGCCGATCACCGAGTGGGCCTGTGGCAGCGACGATCTCTATTGGCGAGCCTTCAGTCATATCGAACGGGCGGAGGCCTCGAGGAAGCGGCGGGTTTTGGCGGCGGAAGCGGCTGAGGAACTGCGCAAGCGGCTCACGACGGCTTCCAACAAGGCCTTCCGCGATCCCGACCGCGCACGCCTCTTCCTCAACAGCGCGCATCCAAAGCTTGCCGGTCGCCGTCCGATCGAGGCGTGCGAGACCGATGCGGATCTACGAGTCGCGCTTGCCCTTCTTCCGAAGACGTAGCGGAGCATGTCGGAGGGAATTCCCGCTCGCGTGTGAAATTGCGATGTTCTAGACTTGTTCTATGGACCATTCCGACGATTCGGCCGATCAGCCCGAGGCCATGGGCGCTATTCTTCCTTCGGAGTTCATGCGCCAGCTGAGGCCCGACGAGTTTTCCGATAGCGGGTCCGAACCGGCCTTCATCCTCGAAGGCTATGAGCTGGAGCAGCGGCTCGAATATGTCACGGCGCGCAACGAGACCCATGATTTCGAGATCTTCTGCCGCAAGCTCTGCGAGCGGATCATCTGCCCCAATCTGAAGCCGGCCACCGGCCCCGAAGGTGGCGGCGACAGCAAGGCCGACAGCGAGAACTTCGCCGTCGCCGACGAGATCGCGACGCTCCATTATGTCGGCGAGGCCAATGCGGGCAGCGAGCGCTGGGCCTTTGCTTTCAGTGCCAAGAAGCAGTGGCAGCAAAAAGCGCGGTCGGACATTGAGGGCATCGCCGGGACGGGACGGCCCTATACAAAGGTGTTCGTCGTCACCTCGCGCTACGGCCGGTCCAAAGACATCGCGAAGATTCAGGATGAGATGTCCACGAAATTCGGCTTTCGCGTCGAGATACTGGATCGAAGCTGGATCATTGATCGGCTCCTGAACCAGGGCCATCAGGATCTCGCGGTCGATTACCTCGGGGTCGGAAAGCGCAACGCGAAGGCGCGGGTCGGTCCGGCCGACTATGAGCGATCGCAGCAGCTTGAGGATATTGAGAAGGCCATTCAGGACCCCGCCGCTTATGAGGGCGTCGAGGCGCAGCGCGCGACCGACGCGCTGCTAGCTGCGACGCTTTCAAAGGAACTGGAGCGGCCGCGGTTCGAGACCGACGGGCGGCTTGATCGGGCCATCCGTCTTGCCGATCAGGCGGGATCGGTCAGCCAACGTATCGAAGCCCGCTATCAGCGGCTCTGGACCGGCTTTTACTGGTTCGACGACTTCGATCTTCTCGAGCGGGAATTCGACGCGTTTGCAGCACTCGCGCTCGGGTCCCCGGCGGCGCGGCACGCGGAACGTGTCGCAAACCTCCTGCAGTGCCTGATCAGTGCGGTTGCGCAGGGCTATCGGCCGGCCGAGGTCGTTCGCCTTGATGAACGACGTGGCCCGCTTGTCGACCGGCTCGAATTCTTTGCAGGCGAGAAGGACCGGCCGAACAACGCCCTTGAGGCACGCACGACGCTGCTAATGCTCGATGTCACGACGACCGCCTTCGACCGCAGTGAAGATCGGGCGCCTCTCTGGAAGGAAGCGGGATCAATTCTCGAAGCCGCTGCTGGCCTGGCTGAATACGACGCTGACCGGCTGTCGCAATTGGTCGACGGCGTAGGGCCGCTGGGCGCGAAGGACCCCGCTTATGGCGAGCTCGTCGACCAACTCGCCGAATTTATGGGTAAGCGAGTGGGCGAGGGCGAAAGCGGCCGGATCCTGCTCCGGCGCGCCAGCCGCCTCGATGCGAGTGCCGATCGCCTCGAACGTATCCGTCTGCTCGGGCGGGCGACACACCAGCTGACCAAGCGCGAATATGCCGAAGAGCTAATCGAGGCGAGCTACATGCTCGCTGTCGCCTATCAGGGTATCGGGATGCTCTGGGCTGCGCGCGCCGCTGCGCTGTTCGCGGTCGCGTCGATCATCGCGGATTCGGAACATGATACCCATCCGTCGGTTTCCTTGGTTCCCGCCTTCATGCTGCTGACCTGGATCGATATCGAGCTGCGGCTGCTTCCCGAAACGCTCGATGCGATCCGGATGATCAACGGCTGCCGAAAAATGCTGCCACTCGACGATGAATCGAAAGCGCGCGTGGACGACCGGCTCAAACAGATGGACGGGGTCCTCGCCAGCCAATTTCTGAACAGCTCGGCTGAAGAGCTCGAAACTATGGCGGCGTTGCCTTCAGTACTGGAGCAGCTGGGCCTGCCGATGGGCTGCGGGGCGCTGCTGTATGTTCTGGGCTATGTGGAACGGCTCGGCGAGCGGCAGCCAGAGGACGAACCCGAAGGCGGGTTGGAGGAGATGTTCGCGCGGGTAGCGAACCAGCCAGCCGGCGACGTGTGCGGAAGGCCGCTGCTTACTGGCTCTCCGGAACCGCACAGCATCGAGACACGCGTGATCGGCATGCGAGTGGTCGTGAATGTGTCGGGCAGCGATAGCGCGATCCTTGCCGCTCAAACACTTCTCGCTGTAATCGATACGCTGTTCGCCACGACAATCGGCTTGCGGATCGGGGCCTTTGTCGAGCGCTTTGATATCGATCTTGTCGAGAGCGTCGACGTTACGGCGCCGAGCGTTGATTTTGACGGCAAGAAGATGCGGGCGATCTTGCGTTGGCCGTCCGGCTCGACGCCCGCCGACCATCTGGGCGAAAATGGAACCCACAGCCAGTTCCTGCTGCTCTCGACGCTGATGCTAGTCGCGACCTCGCTCGCCGACCGGCAGCAGATTTCGCTAGAAAAGCTTTTCCGGAAAGAATCGTTGCTGGAACGGGTTAGCGCCGCAGTGGCGAGCTCTAACAGCCGCATCCGCGCGATGAACAGCCAAGCGTCTCGCCTGGCCGAGTGGGACGCGATGTCGCTTGAGCGTTTTCCTCCGAGAACCGACCGGCCCGTGATCATGCGCGTGCCCGAGAGCGATCCCGAAGAGGAACAGGTAAGCGAGCGGTATGCGACGGGCGATCATCGCAGCGTCGAAGTGCGGTCGATACTGGACATTCCGCAATGGGAGCGCGCGAAGTGGATCGGCGTAATGCTCGGGCTTGATCACGACCTTCCGATTGTCGGCCTGCACTTCGAAGATCGCGAGGAAGGCCGAGTGATTTTCGAGCGGTGGCGCGAGCGGTTTGGTGCGCGCGATGCTGAGGGCGCTATTCATATCGTGATCTTGCGCGAACTGCCCGGGCGGCCTCCGTCACATTATGCCGTACTCCTGATGCCGGGAGTCGAGCCCGCGGAATTCAAGGGTGCGCTGATGAGCATGCCCAGTCGCTTGAAATTGCTTGAGCCTGCCGTTGACACGAACCTCCGTTTCTTTCTCGAGAATTATCCAGCGGGCGGCTCGTACATTCTGGTGCCGAGCTACGTGAAGGAGAATGGGGAGCCAGAACTCATGATGGACCTCGCCATCCTGAAACATGACCTTGCGATCCGGAAGGTCGCCGACATCGGGAAATCCAGTCTGGAGATCATAGGGGTGCAGATTCTGGAGGAAATGGAAGCCCGCGATGCTTCGTCCTGACCACGGTCATTGATCAGGCTGCAAACTTCATCTGGGCTGCTTTGCGGACCCCAGTCTCGAGATGCTTGGCGATCTCGTCCGATGTTCGGCGAACCGCCAGCTTCACGGCCTCGTCGATATGGACATAGTCCTGCGTCACACTCTGCGAGGCATGACCCAGCATGGCGCGGATCGTCAGCTCGGAGAATCCGAGTTCGCCCGCCATGCTTCCGAAGGTGTGGCGCAGGGTATGCGGAGTTACGCCCGCGATGCCGGCCGAGCGGCATAGGCGGGCCAAGCAGTCGCTGACAGCTGTGAACGGGCCTTCGCCGTTCGATGCGGGGAAAACATAGGGGCAGCCCGCGATTTCGGGTTGAGCCACGACGATCTTTACTGCCTCGGGTCCGATCGCCCGATATTGCGCATCGCTCTTCGTGTCTGGAAACGCGACATAGCCGCCCATCGGGTTGACCCATGGCCGCTGCATCGCCTGAGCTTCTTCCCGCCGATAGCCGGTCAGAAGCAGCGTTCTAACGATTGCGAGCGCAACGGGGTTCTCGGCACCCAGTTCAGCGCGGCCGATTGCCCGGCCAAGCAGTTCGATCTCGGCAATGCTGAGACGGCGGGTTTTCTTCTTAGTCGCGAGCTTCTTTGCACCCTTCGTCGGATGCTCGGCAATCAATCCCTTATGCTTTGCGTGGCCGAGAATAGCCTGAAGGGTGCCGAGGCTCCTTCCGGCGACGCCGATGCCGCCCGTTGGGCGACCACCGCGCCCGCCCGACGGCGGCTTTCGGGTCTGACCGGTGGCGATATCATTTTGCATCGCCTCGACGTCCGCGATCGTCAGCTTCCGCACGAGGCGTTTGCCGACGAGCGGGATAATGTGCGTCCGGATGCGGCTCTCGTCCATGTCGAGCGAGGATTCCTTGATCGGGCGGTTCTTGCGACCGAGGATGCGGCCCGCCCGCGCCTCGACGAGATACCATTCGCACATTTCGGCTACACTGAGTTCCTTTCGGACCCGGCGCGACTCCTCCGCCGGGTCTTCGCCTGAGGCCACTTTTCCCATCTGAATCTTCGCGAGCTCACGGGCTTGCTCGACAGTCATCACTCCGAAGCGTCCGATCTTCACCCGTCGAACCCGGCCTTCCTCATTCATATATTGGATGACGAACGTCTTGATCCCAGTTGCGCCAACGCGGACACCGAAACCCTTGATCTCGGTGTCCCATAGAAATTCCTGGCCCGTCGCTGGCGCAGCCAGTGCGTCGACCGTTCGCTTGTTGAGCTTTGCAAGCGCCACAAGATCCTCCATCATATTACGCGAGGGTGGCCGGAACAAAAAGTAATAATGGCGTAATAGAAATCGACCGTTTCGCAGGGTAGGTCGAGGATATTGTAGCGTAGGAAGAAGTCAATAAATGATTGATTTATCGTACTTTGGCGTATAGAAAGAAGCTGTGGCGTACCATTAGTAATATTTTGCCAAGGTTGGGGTCGAGGGTTCGAATCCCTTCGCCCGCTCCAGTTTTTCCAAAAATTTCAATTCTGCCTCCGCCGGAACCCTCGTCTCGTTGCTCGGACAAAGGGCGCGTCAGGCCGCCATGTCGGCGTCGGCGGCGTCCGCCTCGACGCAAAGGAGCGCGCGCGCCTTGCCGCCGGCCTTGGCGCGGTAGAGCGCGGCGTCGGCGCAGGCGAGCAGGCGTTCGAGCTCGACGCCGAGCTTCGGTGCGGTCGCGATGCCGACACTTGCCGAAATCGACATCGAAATCCCCTCGATCAGATAGGGTTTGCTGACCTCGCGGATGATGCGGCGCGCGAGAAGTTCGGCTTCGCTCTCGTCGCCAATTCCCGCCTGAAGAGCGATGAACTCGTCGCCGCCGAGGCGTGCGACAACGTCGCCGGCGCGCGTCATCTCCTCAAGCCGCCTTGCGACCTGTCCGAGCAGCGCATCGCCGGCGGGATGCCCGTAGCGATCGTTGATCGCCTTGAAGCCGTCGAGATCGAGATAGTGGAGCGCGACGAGGTTGCGCGCACGGAGCGCCGTCGCAGCACGGTCCTGGAACTGTTCGCGCAGAAGCAGGCGGTTCGAAAGGCCGGTGAGGGCGTCGGTGCGGGCGAGTTTCGCCATGTCGTGGCGAGCGGTGTGGTGTTCGACGGCGGAGGCATGAAGATGGGCGACGGTCTGGATGCTGAGACCGGTGATCGCGGCGACGATGAAGGCTTCGATCAGGAACATCTCGCGGTGGAGCGACGTTCCCCCCGGTTCGAACGCATGCGCGGCGAGCGCGATCACCGTCGGGACGGTCGCGACCAGCAGGCTGGTCACGCATATGGCGGGGCGCGCCGAGGTACGGGAGACGATACCCGCACCAAAGGCGAAGATGAGGCTGACGGTGATGAGATGCACCTGCGGATCGGGCCCCGCGATCGCCGCGACATTGAGGAGCGCGACGAGCATGGCGGTCGCGAGGTTGCCGGCGGCATATCGGCGTTCCCAGCGCCGCAGATCGTCGAATGCGGCAATCGGTGCCGCGCGGCGGTAGGCCTCGATCGTCGCCAGCCGGAGCAGGGTCGTGATCGCGCCGATCGCGGCAAGCAAGAGAAGGAAGCCGCTTTCGAGCTCGCGGCCGACGAGCAAGCAAATGCCGACAAACACGGCGCCGAGCCCGAATATCGGGAAGCGCATGCTGAAGAGCATGTCGACGAAATCGCGATAGACCGGAAGCGGCAGCGTCGCAGCGTCGGCAAAGAGGCGCACGCGGGTCTTCGGCGCGATCGGGATGGGGGCGTCCGATCCTTTCATGGTCCAATGATGCTCCCCTCATGTTAATGTCTCGTAACCCCTGCCGTATTTCTTTGTACAAGGGGCGAGGCGGACAGGATGGCTGGCGAGGAAACCGATCAATGGACCGACGGAGCGATCGTTCCGCGACATGCGAGCGGCCGCGCCTCGGCTGCGATAGATGCCATATCGGCTGCATTCCGGACTTATCCTAAGATATTGTTGACCATATGCTGCTTTCCTACCCATCGCGAGGAGGTGGGATGTGAAGTGTCCTGAACGCAGCGCGGACGAAGCCGGACGGCTGGCGGCGCTCGCCGAATATGGCATCGACGAACACGAAGGGCTGCCTGGTCTGGCGCCGATCGTCGAGATGGCGGTGCGCATGTTCGATTGCCCGGGGGCTGCGGTCAACATGATCGGCGACGACCATGTCTTTCTTGCCGCGAGCGAGGGGGTCGGCGAATGCGACATGTCGCGCGACGTCAGCTTTTGCGCCCATGCGATCAACGAAGCGGGCGTGCTCGTCATCGAAGATGCCGCGCTCGATCCGCGGTTCCACGACAACCCGCTGGTGCAAGAGGGGTTCATCCGCTTTTACGCCGGCGTAGCGCTCAAATCGCCTTCGGGCCATGCGCTCGGTGCGCTCTGCGTGATCGATTCCCGGCCCCACGCGTCCTTCCCGCTGGCGGATCGTATGCGGCTGCGCGAACTTGCGTCGCTCGTCTCCGACAAGCTCGAGCTGCGCCGGCTCGAGGCCCAGGCCGGCTCGAAGCCGAGCCGCTTCGAGGCGAGCGCCGCGACGTCGCCCAATGCCGTCATCTGTTTCGACGCGTCGGCGCGGATCACCGCGTGGAATGCCGCCGCCGCGGCGATGTTCGGTTATGCCGAAGAGCAGATGATCGGCGAAACGATCGACCGCATCATCGACGAAAGCGATCATCCGCTCGTCCAGGCCGCGGTCGAACGCGTGCGCCGCGGCGGGGCGCCGCTAACCGAAGCGACGCCGCTGACCGGGGTCCGGTGTTCGGGCGAGCGTTTTCCGGGCGAGATTCACTGGTCGCACTGGTTCGAGGACGGCGTCATCCATTTCGGAACGATCGTTCGCGACATGACCGAAGCGCGCGCCGAACATGATGCGCTCTACCGTCTGGCCAATTACGACAGCCTCACGGGGCTTCCCAATCGCAACCTGTTTCGCATCCGCATGCGCGAGGCTTTGGACGCGTCGGCGCCGCATGCCATCCTGATCGCCGATCTTGGCGGTTTCGCCGATATCAACAACACGCTTGGTCATGCCGCGGGCGATGAGCTTTTGTCGGAGATCGGGGCGCGGCTCGTCCGGCTTGTCCACGAACCGGATCTCGCGGCGCGCATCGGAGGCGCCGCCTTTGCGCTTCTCGTCGCGGAACGCGAACCGCTCGCGCTCGATGCGCTGGCGTCGCGCATGCTCGCTGCCATCGCCGAACCCGCCGTCGTCCACGGGCAGGAAGTGCGGCTGGCGGGCAATATCGGGATCGCGATCGCGCCCGACCATGGCGCAAGCGATGCCGAACTCATCGGCAGCGCCGAACTCGCGTTGTTTCAGGCGCGGCAGCGGGGCCCCGGAATGTCCTGTCAATTCGTGCCCGCCCTGCGCGCCGAGGCGGTGGCGCGGCGTATGTACGACGCCGAACTGCACCGCGCGTTCGAGCGCGGCGAATTCTGCCTGCTGTATCAACCGCAGATCCGGCTTGCCGACAGCGCGTTGGTCGGCGCCGAAGCGCTGATTCGCTGGAAGCATCCGGTGCGCGGATTGCTCCAGCCCGCGGCCTTCCTCCCCGCGCTGGAGGCGGGCGTGCTCGCCGCTCCCGTCGGGCGATGGGTCGTCGACGAAGCCGCCGCCCAAGCCGCGGCGTGGTACCGGCAGGACTTGCCGGTTCGCGTCGGGATCAATCTTTCACAGGCACAATTTCGTAACGGCGCGCTGCCGCACGAGGTCGCCGACGCGCTGGCCGCCAATGGGCTTCCCCCCGCCGCGCTGGAGCTCGAGATCACCGAAAATATCCTTGTCGCGGGCGAGGACGATATCCTTGCGCAACTCGAAGCGGTGCGCGCGCTCGGGGTCGCCCTGTCGTTCGACGATTTCGGTACGGGCTTCGCTTCGCTGAACCTGCTGCGTACCTTTCCCGTGAGCCGGATCAAGATCGACAAGAGCTTCACCCGGCTCGTGCGGAGCGAACCGCGCGATCGCGTGATCGTCAGTGGCATTATCGACATGGCGCGCCACCTGGGCATCGGAGTCATCGCCGAAGGCGTCGAATCGCGCGAAGATGCCGAATTCCTGCGCCGGCTCGGCTGCGACGAGGGGCAGGGCTATTGGTTTGGAAAGCCGGTGCCGCCCGCGATTTTCGAAGAACTCTATATGCCCGGGCGGGCCAGCGCACACTCCGCATAGCGCACGGGAACGCGCGGGCGTCGTCGGCGGCCGCGCATCATCGCTGGCATTTGGGGCAGTAAAAGGTCGAGCGCCCGCTCTGCACGACGCGCGCGATCGTACCGCCGCATTCGCAGGCTCCGCCCTCGCGCCCGTAAACGCGCCAGTCCTTGGCGAAATAGCCGAGATCGCCCTCGGGGCTCAGGAAATCTCGCAGGGTCGATCCGCCCGCGGCGATCGCCGCCAGCAGCACCGACTTGATCGCGGGCACCAGCGCCGCAAGCTTCGCCTTGGGCACGTCAGCCGCGGCTTTCAGCGGCGATATCTTCGCCATGTTGAGCGCCTCGCAGACATAGATATTGCCGAGTCCCGCGACGATCGTCTGGTCGAGCAGCATCGCCTTGATCGGGGCGCGCCGCCCCGCGAGCGCCTTCGCCAGATAGGCGGCGTCGAAATCGTCCGACAAAGGCTCGGGACCGATCGTCACGAAAGCCGGAAATAGCGTCAGCGGATCGCCCGCGACCAGGTCAACCGATCCGAAGCGGCGCGGATCATGGAGGAAGAGGCGATGTCCCGCACCAGTTTCGAGCAGCAGATGATCATGCTTGCCCGCCGCGCCGCCTTCGGTGCGCCAGCGCCCCGACATGCCGAGGTGAAAGATCATATGATCGTCGCGGTCGGTCGATACGATCCCATATTTGGCGCGGCGCGACAGGCCGGTGACGGTCGCACCGGTCAGCCGCTGCGCGAGGTCGGTGGGAAAGGGCCGGCGCAGGTCGGGACGGAAAGTGGTGACCGCGGCAAGCCGCTGCCCTTCGAGAAAAGGCGCGAGCCCGCGGACGGTGGTTTCGACTTCGGGTAACTCGGGCATGACGCGCATCGCGCTACGCGCCATTTGCCTGCGCGGCAAGGCCCGGCTAAAGGCCGACGCAACACACACTCTCCCCCGCAAAAGGCGCGCACTCCATGGCCACTCCCGACACCGTCAGCTTCGGTTACGAGCAAGTCCCGGCGGGTGAGAAGACCGCGATGGTCGGCGAAGTGTTCAGCCGCGTTGCGCGCAAATATGACATCATGAACGACGCGATGTCGGGCTGCATGCACCGGCTATGGAAGGATCGCTTCGTGCGCCGCGTGAAGCCGCGCGAGGGCGAGACGATCCTCGACATGGCGGGCGGCACCGGCGACATTGCCTTTCGCATGGAACGTTTGGGTGCGAGCATCACCGTCGCCGACATCAACCCCGATATGCTCGGCGTCGGCATGGAGCGCGCGGCGGAACGCGGCATCGACACGCTCGTCTGGTCCGAACAGAATGCCGAGAAGCTGAGCTTTCCCGACCAGTTTTTCGACGCCTATACGATTGCTTTCGGTATCCGAAACGTCACCGATATTCCCGCGGCGCTGAAGGAAGCGCACCGCGTCCTGCGCTATGGCGGGCGTTTCTTCTGCCTCGAATTCTCGACCAACGAATGGCCGGGTTTCGCGCAGGCCTATGACGCCTATTCGCATCATCTGGTGCCGAAGCTCGGCAAGCTGATCGCCGACGACGAGGACAGCTATCGCTATCTGATCGAATCGATCCGTCGCTTTCCGCCGATGCCCGAATTTGCGCGGATGATCCGCGAGGCGGGGTTCACCGCG
>JACDQN010000050.1 GCA_015657575.1 Sphingopyxis sp. | reverse complement strand
CCCCCAGTGTGATGCGCTACCAGGCTGCGCTACGTCCCGACGGCCCTGTGTTGGGCAGGCGAGGCCCCTAGCGCGGCTTGGCGGGCGATGCAAGGCTCTCCTGAGCAAAGTCGACGGATGGGGAGAAGTCCCCGCTTTCGCCTCGCCCGCTTTCGCCGCGCCCGCGTCCACGCTCTTGATCCTGACGCCGCCGTCCCCATTTCGAGCGCGCCTGCCACGGGGGGATGGCGGCGCGCGACCGGTTGCACCGAGGCCCCCTGCGTGATAGGCGCCGCGCCATCTATACCGCCGGTTCCGTGGGGAGCGGGCGATGCTTGTGAACGGAAAGTTTTTCACCCATGTCGACGCAATTGCTTCTGGCCCAGGCAACGGGATCGGGCGGCGGAGCCTTCGCTTTCGCCCAGATCGTCCCGATGATCCTGATCTTTGTCGTGTTCTGGTTCTTCCTGATCCGCCCGCAGCAGGTACGGATGAAGGAACATCGCGCCAAGATCGCGGCGGTGAAGCCGCGCGACCAGGTGGTGACCGGCGGCGGGATCGTCGGCAAGGTCACGCGCGTCGACGATGATTATGCCGACGTCGAAATCGCGCAGGGCGTGAAGATCAAGGTCGTCAAGGCGACCCTGTCCGACGTCCTTCAGCCCGGCGGCAAGCCCGCAAACGATTGATGCGGCGCGGTCCGCCATGAGCGGACCGGCCCCTGCCAGACCGGAATTCCCCCATGCTCGATTTCCCTCGCTGGAAAACCATCGGCATCAGCATCATCCTGCTGCTCGGTATTATCTTTTCGATTCCGAGCTTCCTGCCGGAAAAGACGTTCAACAGCCTGCCGGGCGTGCTGCAGACCAAGGTCAATCTGGGCCTCGATCTCGCCGGCGGCAGCCACCTGCTGCTCGAGGCCGACATCGCCGATCTGCGCAAGACGCAGCTCGACAATATGGAAAAGACCGTGCGCGCGGCGATGCGCGGCGCGACCGGGCCCGACGACGATATCGCGATCGGCGAACTGTCGAACAGCGGCGGGCGGATCAGCTTCCTCGTCCGCGACCTGAACAAGCTCGACGAAGCGCGCGAGCGGCTGTTCCGCGAAACCGGCGGTGCGAGCATGACCGGCCAGCGCGACTGGCGCATCGACGTCGTCGATTCGACGCGGATCGTGATGACCCCGACGAGCGCCGGGCAGGCGCAGGCGGTCGCGCATGCGATGGATACCGCGCGCGACATCATCGACAAGCGCATCAACGAGCTTGGCACGCGCGAGCCGACGATCATCCGCGAGGGCAACGACCGCGTCGTGGTGCAGGTCCCGGGCCTGCAGGATCCGCAGGAACTGAAGGAGTTGATCGGCAAGACCGCGCGGCTCGAGTTCCGGATGGTCGACCCCAATGCCGATCCCAACGAAGCCGCGGCCGGCCGGGTGCCGGTGGGCAGCGAGATCGTCCCTTATGCCGAAGGCGAGGGCAATGGCGCGGCGTTCGAGGTGCTGCGCCGTCAGGTGATGATCAGCGGCGACCAGCTGCTCGACGCACAGCAGAGCTTCGATCCGCAGTCGAACCAGCCGGTCGTCACCATCCGTTTCGATTCGGCGGGCTCTAACGCCTTCGCCAAGACGACGACGCAGAATGTCGGCAAACGTTTCGCGATGGTCCTCGACGGCAAGGTGCTGTCGGCACCGTCGATCAATGAGCCGATCCTGGGCGGTAGCGCCCAGATTTCGGGCAGCTTCAGCGTGTCGAGCGCCAATGCGCTGGCGATCTCGCTGCGCTCGGGCGCGCTGCCGGTCAAGATGACCGTCGTCGAAGAGCGCACCGTGTCGCCCGAACTCGGGCAGGATTCGATCGAGAAGGGCGTGCTCGCCGGGATCATAGCGACGGTTGCGGTGCTGACGCTGATGCTGCTCGTCTATGGCCGTTTCGGTGTCTATGCGAACCTCGCGCTGATCTTCAACGTCTTCCTGATCATTGCGATCATGGCCGCGTTCAACGCGACGCTGACGCTGCCCGGTATCGCGGGCTTCGTGCTGACGGTCGGTGCCGCGGTCGACGCGAACGTGCTGATCAACGAGCGCATCCGCGAGGAATTGAAACGCGGGCGGCGGCCGTTCCAGGCGGTCGAGCTCGGCTATACCGAAGCGAGCCGCGCGATTTTCGACGCCAACGTCACCAACGTCATCGCCGCGGCGCTGATGTTCTGGTTCGGCTCGGGTCCGATCAAGGGCTTTGCGGTGGTGCTGACCATCGGCATCGTCACCAGCGTCTTCACCGCCGTCACCGTCACGCGCATGTTCGTTGCCCATTGGCTGCGGACCAATCGCCCGACGACGATCAACATCTAAGGAGGGATAAGAGCGATGCCTTTGCTGAAACTCGTCCCCGACGACACCAATTTCGACTTTCTGAAGTGGCGCAAGCTCGCGTCGTTCATGAGCTTTTTCCTCGTCGTGATATCGATCGCGCTCGTTGCGGTGAAGGGACTCAACCTCGGCATCGACTTCGTCGGCGGCCAGTCGGTTCGCGTCGAATTCACCCAGGGCATGCCGCCGATCGAGGATATCCGCAAAGCGGTCGACGAGATCGGCGTCGGCGAGGCGACAATCCAGCAGTTCGGGTCGGACAGTGCGGTGTCGATCCGCACCGCGCTTCCCGACGGCGACAAGGCCTCGGCGGATCGCGCCGGCGCGCAGCTCGTCGCGGGGATCAAAAAGGCCTATCCGACGGCCAGGACCGGCGCCGTCGAGACGGTGTCGGGCAAGGTGTCGGAGGAGTTGCTGAGCACGGGGGCGATCAGCCTTGCGCTCGCGATGCTCGGCATCTCGATCTATATCTGGATTCGCTTCGAATGGCAGTTCGGTGTGGGTGCGCTGGGGCGGCTTTTCCACGAGGTCGCGCTGACCTTCGGTTTCTTTGCGGTGACGCAGTTGCAGTTCGACCTCAACAGCGTCGCGGCGCTGCTGACGATCGTCGGCTATTCGCTCAACGACACGATCGTCGTGTATGACCGCATCCGCGAAAATCTTAAAAAATACCGCAAGATGGACATCGTTCCGCTGCTCAACCTCAGCATCAACGAGACGCTGTCGCGCACGGTGATGACCAGCGTATCGATCCTGCTCGCGCTCGGCGTGCTGCTGGTGATGGGGCCGGACGTCATCTTCGGCTTTACTGCCGCGATGCTATTCGGCGTGTTCGTCGGCACCTATTCGTCGATCCTGATGTCGACGCCGGTCCTAGTCTGGCTGAAGGTCGGCCCGCATAGCTTCGTGCCGCGGGTTTCGGCCGCGACCGAGGGCGGTGAGCGGGTGACGCGCAAGGAAGACGACGGCGCGGTCGTCTGACGCTCTTGCCCTGACGGAAAAATCGGCGGCCGGCCCGCTTTCGAGCGGGTCGGCGTTGCCGCATCTAGCGACCGGCGCAGCGGTGCAGATGCGCGGCGAGTTCGCGGCCGTTGCGCTCCCAGTCGAAGCGGCCGTCCAGGCTGGCGGCGACGTCGGCCGGCGCAGGCGGGGCCGCGAGGACAGCGCGCACGGCCTCGGCGATCGCTTGCGGAGAGCGCTCGACGATACGGCCGGCGGCGGGCGATGTGACGAGTTCGGCGCGCCGCCGGCATTGCTGATCACGATCGGCGTACCGCAGGCGAGCGCCTCGACCCAAGCGTTGGCGAGGCCTTCGCTGGCCGAGGGCATCACCACCGCATCGGCGGCGCGGTAGAGCTGCGGCAGGTCGGCGTTGGCGACCGGGCCCAGGAAACGGACACGGCCATCGACGCCCAGCCTGCGCGCGAGGGCGCGATATGGCCCTTCATATTCGCCCGCGCCGGCGAGCCAATAGTCCACGCCCGGCAGATCGGGCAGCGCTTCGATCACCAAAGCCTGCCCCTTGCGCGGGATCAGGGCGCCGACCGTCAGGATCGCGGGGGCGGCGCCCATGCCGAGAGCGGCGCGGGCGGCAGCGCGGTCGCCGGGGTGGAAGCGCGCGGTGTCGATGCCGGTGTAGTGGACCGCGACCTTTGCCGGGTCGATGCCGATGACGGCCATGTCGCGGCGCATGGCGTCGGAGACGGCGAGCAGGCCCGCGGCCTTTGCGCCCGCTTCGACCACCTGCGACCGCGTCGCCGGATCGTGGCCGAAATGGCTGATGTCGGCGCGCGCGCTTGGCTGAAAGGGCAGGCCGAGCGTTTCGGCGACGCGCATCGAGGCGGGGCCGTCGGGGTAGAAGAATTGCGCGTCGACGATATCGAACGGCTGGCCCTTCACGGCGGAGAGGACGGCGCGCGCAATCTTGGCTGGATTGGAACGGACGCCAAAGCGCGGGATCAGGCGGAAAGGCGGACGATGGATGGTCAGGCCGTTCCAGCTTTCGATCCGCGGCAGGTCGCGGAGGGCGCGGTATCGCCGGTGGAGCGAGAGCGGGAATGGGGGAAAGCCGACGGGCGCGACGACGGTGAGGTCGATGCCAGGCTGTGCCGCGAGCGCGCGCAGGCTCCGTTCGACGAACAGGCCGAAATTCGGCCGCGCGGCATCCGGGAACAGCGTCGCGATGGAGAGGACGCGCAGAGGCGGTTCGGCGCTCACTTAAAGCGTACGGATCAGGCGGACGGCGACCGCCGCCCAGGGCGGATTGCTCACGACCTGTTGCCGCTGGCCGGTGCCGAGCGGCAGCAGGTGCAGCTTCTCGCCATCGACGTTGAGCAGGCGCGCAAAGAAGAAGCGGCCGGCGGGGCGCGGCACGAGCAGGTCGCGGTTGAGGGCGCCGGTCCAGTCGCCCTCGATGCGGCGGCACCAGATTTCGTCGCCGGCGCGGTAATCGCCGATCGACGAGGTGACGCGGACGGCGACCATATCCTCGGCGGGGCGGGCGGTCAGCGCCTGTTCGACGCGTGTCGGCGCCTGCGCACCCTCGGTGCCGAGAAGGGCGGTGATCGTCAGTTGCGTGTCCTGCGGCAGTTGCACCAGCTCGGCGGCATCGACCCCCAGCGCGGCGGCGATGCGGTTCATCCAGCCCAGCGACAGGGTGCGCGTGCCCGTTTCGAGGCGGCCGATCGTCTGCGCGGTCGTCGGCGGGTCGCAGCGCTGCGCGACCTCGTCGAGCGTCAGGCCCTTGGCGCGGCGGACGGAACGGATGCTGTTGATCATGGGATAGCCCTTAGATAACCAAATCGGTTTCTTATTTCCTACAAAATAATCCAGTGTCAAGTCCGGTGTGCAGAAAAGGAGAATCGCATGACCGCACGCCGCCTCGAAACCCGCCTTCATCCTGACGACCGGATCGATCCGGGCAAAGCGGGGCCCCAGGTCATGCGGCATGTCACGGTCAATGTCGCCGAGAGTCCGATCGCCTGGCTGGCGTCGCGCGGCTTGCTGACGCCGGCGCAGTTGCTGGCGGGCGAGCGGCTGCGCGCCGATTACGAGCGCGCCGGACTGTCGGCGCGGGTGACGATGCGCTGGGACGCCGCTCCGCCGGGCAAGAGCCGGGGCGGGACACGGGCATCGGATGCGTCGCTGGCGCGGATCGATGCACACCGGCGGTTTCATGCCGCGCTCGATGCGGCCGGTCCCGGGCTTGCCGATATCTGCTGGCGGGTGATTTGCGCTGGGGAGGGGATCGGCGGCGCGGAAAAGGCGCTGGGATGGCCGGCGCGGTCGGGGAAGCTGGTGCTGGGGCTGGCACTCGACCGGCTGGCGTGGTTT
>JACDQN010000494.1 GCA_015657575.1 Sphingopyxis sp. | reverse complement strand
TGTGCGGGATCGTCCCCGGCGCCGAGCGCCGGGGATCATCCCGCACATCACAAAGGGGGACATATGCGCCTGTTTATCGCAGCGGCGCTGCTCGCGCTGCCCGCCGCGCTTCGCGCCGAACCGATGTCGTTCGACGCAGCGCTCCAGCGGGCGGCAGCGCAGGCGCCTGAATTGCAGGGCCGCGAGGCCGGCATCGATGCCGCGCGGTCGGCGGCGATTGCCGCCGACCGGCTGCCCGATCCGAAACTCAATATCGTCGTGCAGGATTTTCCGGTGACCGGGCCTGACGCGGGCCGGTTCAATCGCGACGACTTCACGATGCAGGTCGTCGGCGTCAGCCAGGATTTTCCGAACCCCGCCAAGCGCCGCGCGCGCGCAACGCGTGCGCAGGCCGACATCGGAATCGCCCGCGCCGACGAGGCGGTCACCGCGCAGGATGTCAGGCTCGCGACGGCGCTTGCCTGGGTCGACCTCTTCTACGCCAAGAAGCGCCTCAAGGAACTCGACCTGCTCGACACGGGCCTCGAAGACCTGCAAGCGACGGTGACGGCCCGGCTCGCCAGCGGCGCGGCGCGCCCGGCGCAGGCGCTCGAACCCGACCAGCTTCGCGCTGCGATCAACGACCGCCGCAGCGCGCTCGCCGCCGAGATCGCCCGCGCCCGCGCGCACGCTCGCGCGTTTTACCGGCGACGCGGCCGTCGACACGCTCGGCGACTTGCCGCCGCAAATGATCGACGAGCAGCGATTACGCACCGGGATCGACGCCCTGCCAAGGCTGCGCGCGCTCGACGCCCGCGCTATCGCGGCCGATGCCGAGACCGGTCTCGCCCGCGCAGACAAGCGCCCCGACTGGAGCGTCAACGCGGCCTATGGGCGGCGCGAGCCCAATTATGGCGATCTCGTCACGGTCGGTGTCACCGTCGACCTGCCCTTCTTCTCGAAAAAGCGGCAGGATCCCAAGATCGCGGCGCGCGCCAGCGAGGCGACGCGCGCCCGGCTCGACCGCGAGGCCGCCAAGCGCGACATCGCGGCGGCGCTCGACGCCGATCTCGCCGATCACCGCATGCACCATGAGCAACTCGCCAATGCGCGCACGCGGCTCGTGCCGCTCGCGAAGAAACGCGCCGAGCTCGATCTCGCCAGCTACGCCGCCGGAAAGCTCGACCTCGGAACCGCGCTCCTGTCGACCCTCGCGCTCGCCGAGGCCGAAGTCGATGCGCTGGCGCGCGAAGCCGAGGTCGCGCGCGATGCGATCCGGATCAATTACATCTATGGGGAGACAGGGCGATGACTGATGCAACGTCGGCGGCGCGGTGGCGCGCCGGGATTATGGCTGCCGTGCTGATCGCGGGTGGTGGCGGCTATTGGCTCGGACAGCGCGGGGACAGTCAGGCGCCGGCCGAAGGCACAACCGAAGGGCGCAAGGCCCTCTATTATTATGACCCGATGTTCCCGAACCAGAAGTTCGACAAGCCTGGCAAATCGCCCTTCATGGATATGCAGCTCGAACCCAAATATGCCGATGAAGCTAGCGGTTCTGGCAGCGGTCCCGGCGTAACGGTCGATCCGGCCGCGCGGCAGAGCCTCGGAATACGCGTCGTCGCGGCCGAAATGGGCAGCCTTGCGGCGACCTTCGACGTCAATGGCACGATCGATTTCAACCAGCGCGACGTCGCGATCGTCCAGGCGCGCTCGGGCGGCTTCGTCGAACGCGTCTATCGCCTCGCGCCCGGCGACGTCATCGGCGCCGGCACCCCGATCGCCGACCTGCAATTGCCTGAATGGGGCAGCGCCCAGACCGAATATCTGAGCGTCAAGAAGCTCGGCAAACCTGAACTCACGGCGGCCGCGCGGCAGCGGCTGCGGCTGATGGGCATGCCCGAAGGCGTGATCGCCGAGGTCGACCGGAGCGGACGGACCGGCGGCAGACTGACGGTGCGCGCGCGATCGGCGGCGTGGTCCAGACGCTCAATGCCCGTGCAGGCGTGACTCTCGCCTCGGGGCAGACACTTGCCGAAATCTCGGGACTTGGAACGGTGTGGCTCAATGCCGCGCTCCCCGAAGCGCAGGCCGGACTGGTGAAGATCGGCCAACCTGCCACCGCGAACCTCACCGCCTTTCCCGGCGAGGCTTTTACCGGGCGGGTCGTCGCGATCCTGCCGACCGCAGCGGCGGACAGCCGGACGCTGACAGTGCGCATCGAGCTCGCCAACCGCGGCGGTCGCCTACGCCCCGGCATGTTCGCCGTCGTCGCGCTCGGCGGGGACGCCAAGCCAACGCTGCTGGTGCCAAGCGAAGCGGTGATCCGCACCGGCACGCGCAGCATCGTGATGCTCGAGAAGGGCGACGGACGCTACCATCCCGCCGAAGTGGTCGCCGGACGCGAAGGCGGCGGCAAGACCGAGATATTGCGAGGGCTCGCCCCCGGCGAGAAGGTCGTCGCGTCGGGCCAGTTCCTGCTCGATTCCGAGGCGAGCCTGACCGGTCTCACGGTTCGTCCGCTGGAGCCAGCGCAATGATCGCACGCATTATTCGCGCCTCGGTCGCGGCGCGCGGGCTTGTCGTCGCTTCGGCGCTGATCCTGACCTTGCTCGGGATCGCCGCGGTGCGCACGACTCCGGTCGACGCCCTGCCCGACCTGTCGGACGTCCAGGTCATCGTCCGCACCAGCTATGCGGGACAGGCACCGCGGATCGTCGAGGACCAGGTCACCTATCCGATCACGACGACGATGCTCTCGGTGCCGGGCGCGCGCGTGGTGCGCGGCTACAGCTTCGTCGGCGACAGCTTCGTCTATGTCCTGTTCGACGACGGCACCGATCCCTATTGGGCGCGCAGCCGCGTGCTCGAATATCTGAGCCAGGTGCAAAGCCGTCTCCCCGAGGGCGCGCGCGCGAGCATCGGTCCCGACGCGACCGGGGTTGGCTGGATCTATGAATATGCGCTCGTCGACAAAAGCGGCCGCCACGATCTTGCCGAACTCCGCAGTCTTCAGGACTGGTTCCTCCGCTTCGAGCTTAAATCGGTTCCCGGCGTCGCCGAGGTCGCGAGCATCGGCGGCATGGTGCGCCAGTATCAGATCATCGTCGATCCGCAGAAGCTCGCCGCGTTCGGGGTGACTGCAACCGACGTCGCCGACGCCCTCAAGCGCGCCAACCAGGAAAGCGGCGGCGGCTCCCTAGAACTCGCTGAGGCTGAATATATCGTCCGCGCGAGCGGCTATCTGGAGTCGCTCGACGACTTCCGCGCCGTCCCGATCCGCACCGCCGCGGGCGGACTCCCGGTAACGGTCGGCGATGTCGCGACGGTGCAGATCGGTCCCGACACAAGGCGGGGCATCGCCGAACTCAACGGCGAGGGCGAAGTCGCGGGCGGCGTGATCGTCATGCGCGAGGGCAAGAATGCCCGCGAAGTCATCGACGGCGTGCGCACCAAGCTCGCCGAGCTCAAGCGCAGCCTGCCGCCCGGGGTCGAGATCATCACCACTTATGACCGCTCGGGGTTGATCGACGCGCGGTCGACAATCTTACCTCGAAGCTCGTCGAAGAGTTCATCATCGTCGGGCTCGTCTGCGCGCTCTTCCTCTGGCACGCGCGCTCGGCACTGGTCGCGATCCTGACGCTGCCGCTCGGCATCCTCATCGCCTTCATCGTGATGCGGCTGCAGGGACTCAACGCCAATATATTGTCGCTCGGCGGCATCGCCATCGCGGTCGGTGCGATGGTCGACGCTGCGGTGGTGATGATCGAAAATGCCCATAAGCATCTCGAACATTGGGAGCGCGATCATCCGGGCGAGGAACTGAAAGGCGCCGAACGCTGGCGCGTCATCACCGACGCCGCCGCCGAGGTTGGGCCCGCCCTCTTCCTCAGCCTCCTCATCATCACCTTCTCCTTCCTCCCCATCTTCACGCTCGAAGGCCAGGAGGGACGGCTCTTCTCGCCGCTCGCCTTCACCAAAACCTATGCGATGGCGGCCGCGCGATCCTCTCGATCACGCTCATCCCGGTGCTGATGGGCTGGCTGATCCGCGGTAAGATACCCGCCGAACAGAGTAATCCGGTCAACCGCTGGCTGACCCGCATCTATCGCCCGGCACTCGACTGGGTGCTCGAACGGCCGAAAAAAGCGCTCGTGATCGCCGGCCTCGTCTTCGCCACCAGCCTGTGGCCGATGACCCAGATCGGCGGCGAGTTCATGCCGCAGATGCACGAAGGCGACCTCCTTTACATGCCCTCGGCGCTACCCGGCATCTCGGCCGCAAGGGCATCGAGCCTGCTCCAGCAGACGGACCGACTGATCAAGACCGTGCCCGAGGTCGAGAGCGTGTTCGGCAAGGCGGGGCGGGCCGACAGCGCGACCGACCCCGCGCCGCTCGAGATGTTCGAGACGACGATCCGCTTCAAGCCGAAGGACCGTTGGCGCCCCGGCATGACCGAGGAGAAATTGATCGAGGAGCTCGACGCGCGGGTCCGGGTTCCGGGGCTCGCCAATTTCTGGATTCCCCCGATCCGCAATCGCATCGACATGCTTGCGACCGGGATCAAGAGCCCGGTCGGCATCAAGGTCGCGGGCTCGGATCTTGCCGGGATCGATCGCACCGCCAAGCGCATCGAAGCGGTCGTCAAGACCGTACCCGGCGTAGCGTCGGCGCTGGCCGAGCGGCTGACTGGTGGGCGCTATATCGATGTCGACATCGATCGCGCCGCCGCAGCACGCTACGGCCTCAATGTCGCCGACGTGCAAGCGATCGTCTCGGGCGCGATCGGCGGCGAGACGATCGGCCAGACGGTCGAGGGGCTCGCCCGCTATCCGATCAGCGTCCGCTACCCGCGCGAGCTGCGCGACAGTATCGGCGAGCTCGCGAGCCTTCCGGTCCTGACGCCGTCGCGCCAGCAGATCACGCTCGGCACGGTGGCCAGAGTCAAGGTCAGCGACGGGCCGCCGATGCTGCGCAGCGAGAATGGCCGCCCGGTGACCTGGATCTACGTCGACAGCCGCGGCCGCGATTTGCAGGGCCTCGTGCAGGACATCCAGCGGGCGATCGCGCGCGATGTCGATCTGCCGCCCGGCGTCAGCGTTTCCTACACCGGGCAGTTCGAGTTCCTCGTTCGTGCGACCGAGCGGATGAAGGTCGTCGTGCCGGTCACGCTCGCGATCATCTTCCTGCTGCTCTACCTGACCTTCCGCCGCTGGGACGAGGCGCTGCTCATCATGGCGACCCTGCCCTTTGCGCTCACCGGCGGGCTCTGGCTCCTCTATCTGCTTGGCTATAACCAGTCGGTCGCGAGCGCGGTCGGGTTCATCGCGCTTGCGGGCGTTGCCGCCGAGTTCGGGGTCGTCATGCTCATCTATCTCAAGCATGCGCTCGCCGATCGCAGCGACGGCCACATATTGGCCGCGGTTCGCGAAGGCGCGCTGCTCCGCGTCCGCCCGAAGGCGATGACCGTTGCGGTTATCCTCGCGGGCCTGTTCCCGATCCTCGTCGGGACCGGCACCGGCTCCGAAGTGATGAGCCGCATCGCCGCGCCGATGATCGGCGGCATGCTCACCGCGCCGCTGCTGTCGATGCTTATCATTCCCGCCGCCTATCTGCTGATGCGAAGGCGTGCGGCTCATCCCGTCCAACCCGAAGGAGAAACGACATGAATAAACTCACTGCGATTACGCTCAGCCTTGCGCTCGGCGCTGGACTTGTCGCCTGCGGCAAGCAAGGCGAAGCACCGAAGACGGAAGAAAAGGCCGCGATGGCCGATGACACAGGGACCATGGCGGCCCCGGCCGAAACGAAGCATGGCAAGGGCACGGCGACCGTGACCGCGATCGATACGGCAAAAGGCCAGGTCACGCTCGATCATGGCGCGATCGCCGAACTCGAATGGCCGCCGATGACGATGGGTTTTGCGGCGAAACCCGAGCTGCTGAAGGACATCAAGGTCGGCGACAAGGTCGCGTTCGAGCTCAATTGGGACGGCAAGGCCGGGACGATCACCAAGCTCGACAAGGCGCCGTAACGCGCCGCCATTGCGCGCGGTGGCCCTAGTTGCCGCGCGCAATGGCTGCTTTGGGGCGCTGGCGGAAGACGGCTGTACTCGAACCTAGTCGGACAGCGCCTCCAGAAGCGGGCAGCCCCCGGCATCGCCGGCGCCGCACGCCTCGACAAGATCGCCCAAGACAGCGGCCATCCGGTCGAGGTCGGCGCGCTTGGCGAGGACGTCGGCAAGCTGGCTCTCGGCCATATGGCGCGCCTGATCGCAGCTATGGCCGCCGCCTTCGGCAAGAAGGAGCAAAGTCCGGACCGTATCGAGGGGAAACCCCAGTTCGCGCGCGCGGCGCACAAATGCAAGGCGCCGCACACCAGCTGAATCATAACGGCGAAATCGCCCGTACCGGACCGGCGCGGGCAGAATGCCGATGCGCTCATAATAGCGGATCGTCTCGATATTGCAGCCGGTAAGCCGAGAAAGCTCGCCGATGGGGATGGTGCTTGAGGGGGCCATTGCGATTCCGCTTGCATCTGTAGTCACTACAGATGGTAGACTTGCCGCTACCGCGAAACAAGGAGTTTGAATTTGGCTGGAGATGCAAGGCGTCCAAAAGGATTTGGGGCCATTTCGCTGGCGCTTGGCGGGATCGCATCGGGCTTTCTCGCAGCCACCTGCTGCGCCCTCCCCATGCTGCTGGCCTCGGCGGGGCTCGGGTCCGCCTGGCTCGTCGGCATAGCGGTCCCGGCCGCGCCCTACCGGCTCTGGTTCGTCGCATTCGGCGCAATTTCGCTCGTCGCCGGTGGCGTCCTGCTGGCGCGCCAGCAGATGCGCGCGGCGCGCTGCGGCGCCGATGGCCTGTGCGTGCCCGCGTCGCTGCGCTTTGTGACCCTGATCGGACTGCTCCTCGCCGCCGTCCTCCTCTGGCTCGGCTATCGCTATGCTTGATCCCTCGCCGGTCCTGCAATCGACGCTGACGTGTCCGCTCTGCGGTCAAATCGCCGACGAAATCATGCCCACCGATGCGTGTCAGTATTTCTACGACTGCAAGGGATGCGGCGCGCTGCTCAAGCCGCTGCCAGGAGACTGCTGTGTCTTCTGTTCCTATGGCACGGTACCCTGCCCGCCAATACAGGTTGACGGCGGCAAGGGCAGTTGCTGCGGCTGAGCCGCAAGCCGCCGACAGTCCCGATAGCGCGGCGGCTAGGCATTTCCGGCGGCGATGGCCTCGATGACCCGGCAATCCGACACCGGCCCGCCATCGCAGAGCTGGACGATACGGGCAAGTTCAGCACGGAGCCGCGCCATCCGTTCCAGCTTTTCATCGACATCGAGCAGGTGACGCGCCGCAACTGCGCGGATTTCGGCGCAGTCCTGCCCCGGCCCCAAGGCCAGCGCCGTCAACGACCGGATTTCATCGATCGAAAAGCCGAGGCCGCGGGCATTGCGGATGAATGCGAGGCGCCCGACATCCTCATCCCCGTAGGTGCGCCGGCCAGAGGCTGTGCGCGCTGCGCAAGGCAGCAATCCGATATCCTCATAGAAGCGGATCGTGTTTACCTTGGTGCCGGTGCGTTTCGCCAGGCCGCCGATCGGCAGCCGCGTGTCGCGCGCCATCTCCCTTCCTCTCAGTCTCGTTTCGATTTCAGCTTGCTTCTACAGTTACTGTAGAATGTAGAACAGGGGAATGAGCAACGACAGCAATTGCGGCTGCACGGGCGACACCGTCAGGGCCGAACGCGATCCCGCCTATCGAAGGGCCTTGTGGATCGTCGTAATTCTCAATCTCGGCTTCGGCGCGATCGAGATCGTCGGCGGGTTCATCGCCAACAGCCAGGCGCTGAAAGCCGACTCGCTCGACTTTATCGGCGACGGCACGATCACGTTGGCCGGCCTCGTCGCGATAGGCTGGACTGCGCTCGCCCGCACGCGTATCGCCTTAGCCCAAGGCCTGTTCCTGCTGTCGCTTGGCATAGGGGTCATCGGCGTCGCGCTGTGGCGTGCCCTGACCGCGGTTCCGCCCGAAGCCGAGCTGATGGGCGGCATCGGCGCCGCCGCCCTCCTCGTCAACCTCACCTCGGCCGCGGTCCTCTCGCGGTTCCGCGAAGGCGACGCCAATGTCCGGGCGGTGTGGCTGTTCAGCCGCAACGACGCGATCGCCAATGTGGCGGTGATCATCGCCGCCGGCCTCGTCGCATGGACCGGGCAAGCCTGGCCCGACCTTGCAGTCGCCGCCATCATTGCCACGCTTTTCCTGCATTCGGCCTATGAGATTCTACGCAGCGCGCGGACCGAATTGCGCGAACTGTCGACTGTGCCCGGACAATAGGGCCAATGCCCCCCGCCCGCCGCTTTCTCTCTCTGCTGATCGCGCTCGCTGCAATCTGCGGCCTCGTCGTGCCGACGGCACAGGCCCGCACTGATGCCGGCGAAGTCCAGACCATCTGGCGCCTGCTGGACTATGTTGCGGTCGACTATGGTGGAGCGGTCTCGAATGGCGCGGTGACGAGCACGGTCGAATATGCCGAGATGACCGAGTTTTCCGCCACCGTTCGCAAGGGGATCGAAGCGCTTCCGGTATCCCCGGCGCGGGCTCGCCTTGTCAGTGAAGCGGGACAACTCCAGACGGCGATCGCATCGAAGGCGGACCCCGGCAAGGTGGCTGGCCAGGCGCGCGGACTCGCGGCGGACCTCCTCGCCGCCTACCCTGTGCCCCTCGCGCCGCGCAACGCTCCAGATCCCCGGCGCGGAGCCCAAGTCTATCTGGAAAATTGCGCCAGCTGTCACGGCGCGCGCGGCGATGGCAATGGACCTCAGGCCAAGGGGCTCGACCCGGCACCTATCGATTTCACCGACGCCGGACGCGCTCGCAAGCGCAGTCTGTTCGCGCTCTATCAGGTGATAGGACAGGGGCTCGAAGGCACGTCCATGCCCAGTTTTGCCCATTTGCCCTCCGACGACCGCTGGGCGGTAGCAGCCTATGCCGGTGGATTTGCCTTTCGCGACGTCGCAGCCGGCCGGCGTGTCTGGAACCAGACCCCTGCGGCGCGCGAACTGGTCCCCGACCTGCAAGCCTTCACGAGTCTCAGCCCGGAAGTGCTTGGTCGTGGGCTGGGATCGGAGCAGGCCGACGCGCTTACCGCCTATTTGCGCTCAGATCCCCAAGCATTGACAACCGCTTCGCCCGCGACGCTTGCGGTTGCCCGTGACAAATTGGCGCAAAGCCTTGCCGCGTACCGCAAGGGAAATCGGAGCGAGGCAGAGCGTCTCGCGCTGTCCGCCTATCTCGACGGTTTCGAACCGATTGAGCCGATCCTGACGACGCGCGATTCCGCCCTTATGGCGCAAATCGAATCCGCGATGTCCGATTATCGCGTGTCCATCGCGCGAGGTGTGCCGGTCGATGCGGTCGCGGGTAAAGCCGCCGCAGTCGAAACCCTTTTCGCCGATGCCGAAGCTGCACTGTCTCCCGATGCAGCCAGCGACGCATCGACCTTTGTCGGGGCGCTTACCATCTTGCTGCGCGAGGGTCTCGAAGCGCTTCTGATCATCGTGGCGATGATCGCTTTCTTACGAAAGGCCGAACGGCCTGAGGTCCTACCCTATGTCCATGGCGGCTGGATCGCAGCCCTGGCAGCCGGCGGCGCAACCTGGGCAGTCGCGACCTATGCAATCTCGATCAGCGGAGCGAACCGCGAGTTGACAGAGGGATTTGGCTCGCTTTTCGCCGCAGTCGTTCTCGTCTGGGTCGGCATCTGGATGCACGGAAAGTCACATGCGGAGAGCTGGCAGCGCTATATTCGCGAAGCGATGGGCAAAGCGCTTTCACGTCGCTCGGCCTGGTTCCTGTTCGGGCTCGCTTTCCTCGTGGTCTATCGGGAAGTCTTTGAGACCATCCTGTTTTTCGCAGCTCTCGCCGCGCAAGGAAGCCGCAGCGCGATCGCCGCCGGAGCCGGAACCGCAGTGGTGATACTGGCAGCAATCGCATGGGTCATGCTTCGTTACAGCCGGGTCCTGCCGATCGGAAGATTTTTCGCTTACAGCTCTTCGCTCATCGCTATCCTCGCGGTTGTCCTGGCCGGCAAGGGCGCGGGCGCGCTACAGGAAGCCGGCCTCCTCGGCATCACCCCGCTAGCTCATTTTCCCCGCTTCCCGGCGATGGGGATATTTCCTTCGCTCGAACCGTTGTTGCTCCAGCTTCTCGCGCTTGCAATCCTCTGGATCGGCTATCGTTACAACAGTCGGCAACATCGCCGCATCGAGACAGCGCCCGGTCGATGAGGGGAATCATCACGGGGTCGGCGCACTCCTCCTTGGCCGTAAGACGGCTTCCGAAAAGAGCCTCCGAGCCAGAGTGCTTACCCGGCGCCCGTTACGCACACGAGTTAGGCCTGCTATTGCGACCCGATGCCCGAAACGTCCAACTGGAACGGCCGACTTAGCCTCGGCGACTATCATGCTCTCTGGTCGGGTTCGGTTGGCGATGCCGCCGCGCACCGCCATTTTGCGGCGCAGGCAGTGTTTTGTGCCGAGCCGCTTACCGTGGTCGATGCTGATGGCGCGCGCCTGTCGGGGCGTTGCTTGCTCATCGAACCCGATACCGTGCACCGGCTGCTCCCCGCGCCCACGGCTGAATTATGGTTCGTCGAGCCGACAGTGGTCTTCGGTCCGCCGGTAGATCTGAAAGACCGGCTGATCTGCTCCGATCCGATTCATGTCGCGCTGCCGGGACAGCGGTCCTTCTGGAAAAACTGGCTCACGCGAGGCGCCCGACCCCCGCTCGATCCGCGCATCACCCGCGCCGCCGCCTCGATTGACCGCCTGATCCCCATGGGCTCTGTCCGTCTCGCGGCTGTGGCGGAGGAGAGCCGCCTTTCGCTCGGCCGCTTCCGGCATCTCTTTGCCGCCGAGATCGGCATGCCCTTCCAGCGCTTTGTGCTCTGGCGAAGGTTGATTATCGCCTTCGACGAATTGGGAATGCGCCGCAGCGCGACCGAGGCCGCACACATGGCAGGGTTCAGCGACAGCGCGCATTTCGCCCGCACGATCAAGGCGATGTTCGGTATCCGGGCAAGCGACCTTTTCATCGAATCATAGCCTCTCCGTTCAAGCCGGTGCGTGATCGCGCCTGGTAGAGGCGCATCATGTCAGACGCACACAGAGACTTCGTCCCGGCACTCGGCAAGAGCGGATCGCTCGACCGCTACGATGCCGCCATAGCCCTCATGACCAGAGAGAAAAGATGGCGAAGCGACTTGCTGCGCTTCGCCGAACCGCGGCCGGGCGAGCGGATCGTCGATATCGGGTGCGGCACGGGAACCTTTGCGATCGCCCTCAAGCAGGCGGCGCCGGAGAGCATCGTTCTGGCGGTCGATCCCGACCCCGCCGTGCTGGAAATCGCGCGCGCCAAGGCTGAGGTTGCCGATGCCGAGATTCGATGGTTCGAGGCTATGGGCGACGAGCTGGACGGCATCGACGCACTCCGGCAATGCGACAAGATCGTATCGAGCCTGGTCCTTCACCAGTGCCCGATGGCCGTTAAGGAAGCGATTGCCGCGCAGATGTTCAGGCTCCTGAGGCCGGGCGGGACCCTTTTCATAGCCGACTATGGCGAGCAGCGCTCGCTGCTGATGCGCATGCTTTTTCGACAGATCCAGCTGCTCGACGGGTTCGAATATACCGAACCCAACGCTAAGGGCTGCGTCCCGGTGATCCTTAAAGCCGCGGTTCGAGGCGGTCGAAGAGATGAGAGTCATCCCGACGCCGACCGGCTCGATTTCAATCTATGGGGCGAAGCGGTAGTTTCTCGCCCGGCCCGCGCGGTCGCGGCTAGCCGCGCCAGTGACGCCCGCGGTGATGGTGGTGCATCCGGCGCTTCTGATAGCGCCGCTCGTAGCGGTCCCGCCGTTCATAGCGGCGATCATGGCCGCGGTAGTAGGGATCGTAGCCACGATAGCCACGATCATAGCCATAATTGGGCACGCCGTGGCGTGAGGAACGATAGTCGCGGTCATGACCACGTGGCGCGTCATGTCCGCGGCTATATCCCCCGCGATCGCCATGGTGCTGGGCAAGCGCTGTTCCGGGGAGCGCGAAGGCGAGCATCGCGGCCGCGATCGTCATCAGTTTTCGCATGTCAGTCTCTCCTTTTCGTGGCGTTCAAAATCCCCCTTCATGTTTGAATGCGCTGTGAATATTGGCTCCGATGCTGCCGATCGGACGGTGACCCGGCGTCTCCATGCGACAGGCCGATGGCGGGAGAGACAGTATCGCGCCGCATGGTGGGCACCCGTCCCGCGTGGACGAAGCGGGACGGGTGCGGGCCCTCATTTGCCCTTTGCCGCTACCGCGGCCTGGACTCGGGCCTCGACCTGTTCGGGGCTCGGCTGGACGAGCATCTCGCCATTGACGAAGAAGGTCGGCGTGCCCCGGACGCCGACCGCACGCGCGTCGGCGATGTCCTGCTCCATCCAGGCCATCGCATCGGTTGTCGGCATCGCGCGCGCCTTCGCGACATTGAGGCCGGCCTTCTCGGCGGCCGCCCAGGCACCGTCCATCTTGCCGTCGTGCCATTCGGGCTGCGCTTCGAGCAGGGCGGCCGTCACCGGCTCGAGCTTGCCCTGGACGCGGGCGGCTTCGAGGATCACGATCGCCTCGGCCGAGCCGGGGTGCAGCGGCAGGTAGCGCATAACGAGACGCACATCCTTGGGATATTTGGCAACGATGCCCTTCACCGTGGGATAGAAGGCGCGGCAGGCCTCGCACGACGGGTCGAAAAATTCGACGATGGTGACCGGGGCATTTTTCGGTCCGATGATCGGCGAATGCGGGCGAATGAGGCTGTCGACGGGCCCCGCCACGACCTTCTTCGTGGGTTCGCCCTCGGCGGTTCCGCTGTAGAGCATCGCGCCGCCGGTGAAAGCGAGTGCGGAAACGACAAGCGTGGCCACCACTCCGATGCGTTTGTTCATGATTTCAGTCTCCTTTGGAAGTTGAGCAAGAGGGTGAGGATGAGCGCGAACGCGGTCAGCGACGGGAGGGGCAGCGGCACGCCTCCGATTGCCATGCTCTCTCCCGAGCATGATGGACCGCC
Source organism: Sphingopyxis sp. (assembly GCA_015657575.1). Taxonomy (GTDB): domain Bacteria; phylum Pseudomonadota; class Alphaproteobacteria; order Sphingomonadales; family Sphingomonadaceae; genus Sphingopyxis. The sequence continues at coordinate 2,664 of JACDQN010000494.1, read as the reverse complement.
GGTGCAGGGGACGATCGGGGCCGGAATGACGCCGACGTAGAGCAGGCTATGATAGAAAGCGACGAGACCACCGCCCGCAGCCAGCGCCAGCCCATAAGGAACGATGGCGCGGTCCGACCTGAACGCCGCGATGCCGAGAATGATCGCAAGCGGGAACATGAAGCTACGCTGGAACCAGCAGAGGTCGCACGGCGCCTGGCCCATGACCTCGCCGACGAAGAGGACGGCCAGGCTCGACAGGAGGGCGATTGCCCAGGCCGCGCCGAGCGGACGCCATTTGTGCGGCGCGAGCAGCGGAAAGCTCGTCATCGCCGGCCACCTTTGAACTTGGACTTGGGCCGTCGCGGCGGCGGTGGCGGCTTGCTGTATTTGGACTTGAGGTAGCTGAGCAGGATGCCGTCGATCGACGCGATCATTCGCTGGAAGCTGGTCTTGATGCCGGGAAGCCGGAGCCAGGCAAAGGGCCCGCGGCAACGATAGCGGTGAACGAACTTCGTCCCGCTCGCCGTCGGCGTCAGGATATAACTCTCCTCGAACTGGAGGATGAAGCTCGGCTTGACGTCGAGTATCAGCTCCTCGCCGGCGCGCGGAGAGCACCGCCGCGGAGACTTCGAGAAACTTGGGCTTGTGCGGATCCATGCGCATCGAATAGCGGATCGCGATCGGGTCCTCGGCAAGCTGCTCGATCCGGACATAGGGATTCCAGATCCGGTGGTTCTCGAAATCGCCGAGGACCGCCCATATCTGCTCCGGACTATAGGGGAGGTCATGCTCCCGCTCGAACTCCATCAGCTTAACTCCTCTATCGATCGGCCGCCGGGCTTTGCCCCGCGCCGATGTCGGTGACGCCCGCAGGCGATGGGTCGGCGTGCGCGCCGCCCGTCGTGAACCAGCGGCGCAAGCGCGGGACCATCCGGCGTTCGAAGCCCGCCGCGAGGCTGAAGGACGCCGGCACGATCAGCAGTGTCAGCATCGTCGACAGGATGAGCCCGCCGATCACCGTGACCGCCATCGGCGCGCGCCATGCGCCGTCGCCGGTGAGCGACAGCGCGGTCGGGATCATGCCCGCGACCATCGCGACCGTGGTCATCAGGATCGGCTGCGCGCGCTTGTGTCCGGCGTCGACAATCGCCTCGTCGCGCGGCACCCCCGACGCCATTTCCTCGATCGCGAAGTCGACGAGAAGGATGCTGTTCTTGCCGACGATACCGAGCAGCATCAGCACGCCGATGAACACGGGAAGCGAGAGCGGATAGCCCGTCAGCAGCAACGCGACCGCCCCGCCGAGCGGGGCGAGCAGAAGCGAGCCCATGTTGACGAAGGGCGGGATGATCTTGCGATAGAGTAGGATCAGCACAGCGAGCACGAGAAAAATCCCCGATACGACCGCGATCGCGAAGTTGCGCAGCATCTCGGCCTGCCACTTGGCGCTCCCGAGTACCAGCCGCGTGACCCCGGCGGGCAGCGCCTTGAGCGCCGGCAGCGCCTCGACCTTGTCCATCGCCTGACCGGTCACGAGACCCGGAGCCAGGTCGGCCCCGATGGTGAGCTGGCGCACCTGGTTGGTCCGATTGATCTGGGTCGGGCCGGCGCCGAAGCCGATCTCGGCCACAACCGAGAGCGGCACCGTTCCCCCGTTCCGGGTCGGAACAGGCATATTGCGCAGCGTATCGAGCCGCTCGCGCGCGGTTTCCGCAAGCGCGACGCGAACGGGGATTTGCCGGTCGGACAGCGAGAATTTCGCGCTATTCTGGTCGATCTCGCCCAATGTCGCGACGCGGATCGACTGGCTGAGCGCCTGCGTCGTCACGCCGAGCTGCGCCGCGAGCGCGAAGCGCGGGCGAATGACGATCTCGGGGCGCTGAAGATTGCCCTCGACACGCGGCGACCGGATTTCCTTCACGCGGGCCATCTCGGCAAGCAGCCGGTTGCCGACATCTTCGAGCTTCTTCGGGTCGTCGCTGCCGAGCGTGATCGAGATGTCGCGGCTGCTGCCGCCGCCGCCGCCATGCTGCGACTGGAAGTTGATTCGGGCATCGGGAACCTGCGCTAGCCGCGGCGCGCGGTCCTTTTCGAACTCGGTCGAGGTCAGCTCGCGGTCCTTGCGCAATTTCAGATAGACCGTCGCCGTGCCGACATCGATCCGCGACAGGGCGGATTCGACGAGCGGGTCGCGCTTCATGAGATCGGTCACCTCGTCGGCCACTGCCTCGGTCTGTTCGAGCGTTGCGCCCGGGGCGAGCTGGATGGCCACGCGGCTCGTGTCGGAATCGATCGACGGCTGGAAGGTCATCGGGAGCAGCGAGAAGCTGAAAATGGTCGCAAAGAGCGCCAGCACACCGATGCCGACCACCCAGACGCGATGGTCCTTGATGTAACCGAGCCATTTCCAGCGCCCGCCGCGCGCACGCGCGGCAGCGGCCCCGCTGGTGTCGAGGCTCCAGCGCAAGATGCGCATATAGGTGTCGATCAGCGGGCCCTCGCCATGCTTTTGCGGACCCTGCGCAGAGAGAAAATAGGCGGCGAGCATGGGTGTGATCATGCGCGCGACCGCGAGGCTCATCAGCACCGCGGCCACGACCGTCAGTCCGAAATTCTTGAAATATTGCCCGGCGACGCCCGGCATCAGCCCCGACCGGCAGGAACACCGCGACGATCGTCATG
>JACDQN010000493.1 GCA_015657575.1 Sphingopyxis sp. | reverse complement strand
GCATCTTTGCGCGAAGGGCTTGGCCGAAGCCGCGCAGAGCCGATTAGGGGGCGCGTACACCCCAAGGGATGGGCGTGTAGCTCCAGTGGTACGAGCACTGTGTTGACATCGCAGGGGTCGCAAGTCAATCCTTGCCACGCCCACCCATTTAAAAACGCCGCCGCCCCCAACGGGTTGGCGGCGTTTTTGCTGTTAGGCCCCGGTCAAGCCATGCCCTTTATCAGATCGCCGCGCGATGCGTCGCCGATCTGGCTGCCGCCGTCGCAGTCGAGGATGGTGCCCGTAATATAGCCCGCGGCGGGCGAACAGAGGAACACCGCCGATTCTGCGACCTCCTCGACCCGGCCCCAGCGCTTCATCGCAATCCGGTCATAATGCGCCTGCCGCGTTTCGGCGTCGGGCGCGAGGCGTTTCATGCCCTCGGTGTCGGCGATCGGGCCGGGCGAGATGCCGTTCACGCGGACCTCCGGCCCCCATTCGAGCGCGAGCACGCGAATCAGCTGGTTGATTCCCGCCTTCGCGGCACAGGCGTGCGCCTGCAGCGCCGAGGCGTTGATCGCCTGTCCTGCAGTGATCGCGATCAGCGACGCGCCGGGACGATTGAGCAGGTCGTGGCAGCCGCGGAATACGTTGAAGCTGCCGTTTAGGTCGATGTCGACCACGGTGCGAAACGCATTCGCCGACATGCCAAGCACCGGCGCCAGGAAATTGCCCGCCGCGCCCGAAATCACGATGTCCATCGGCCCGAGCTTGTCGGCGACCGTCTCCATCACACCGCGAATCGCGGCATAGTCGCGCACGTCGCCCGACAGGCCGATCGCGCCCGAACCGATCTCCGCCGCCGCGCGCGCCGCCTTGTCGGGATCGCGTCCGGCAACGGCCACCTTCGCGCCGAGTTCGGCAAAGCGCCGTGCGATGCCAAGGTTGATGCCGCTCGTCCCACCCGCGACGAAGGCGGTCTTTCCGGCCAGCAGATTATCCCGAAATGTCGTCATGCTCTTCTCCCTCCGGTTGGCGATGCGGGGTTGACGGATCGAAACCAGTCGCCTTTTGAAACTGGAACAGACAACAAGGATGATCCGATGGCAAGTGCCGGCCCCACCTCTAACAGCTTTATCTCGCAGCGGCTGAAGCTCCATTATGTCGATTGGGGCAACCCCGACGCGCCGCCCTTGCTGCTCGTGCACGGCGGCCGCGACCATTGCCGCAACTGGGACTGGGTCGCCGAAAAGCTGCGCGATCGCTATCATATCATCGCGCCCGACCTGCGCGGCCATGGCGACAGCGCCTGGTCGCCCGACGGCAATTACGACATGGACGGCTTCGTCTATGATCTCGCACAGCTGATCCACCAGCTCGACCTCGGCCCGCTGTCGATCGTCGCGCATTCGATGGGCGGCAATATCGCGCTGCGCTATACCGGGCTCTATCCCGAGAACGTCCGCAAGCTGGTTGCCATCGAGGGACTTGGTCCCTCGCCCAAGGTGCTCGCCGAGCGGGCGAAGACCAGCTACGCCGAACGCTTCCGCAAATGGATCGACGACAAAAGGCAGGCCGCCGGGCGCACGCCGCGCCGATATGCGACGCTCGACGATGCACTGGGGCGGATGATGGGAGAGAACAGCTATTTGACCGAGGCGCAGGCGCGCCACCTGACGATCCACGGCATCAGCCGCAACGAGGACGGCACGTGGAGCTGGAAGTTCGACAATTATCTGAACGTCTGGCCCGCCTTCGACATGCCGCAGGACGATGTCGCCGCCCTGTGGGGCGCGATCACCTGTCCCACCCTGCTGCTCTATGGTGCGAACAGCTGGGCATCAAACCCCGAACGCGACGGGCGGCTCGCTCATTTCAGCACCGCGCAGGTGATCGAGTTCGAAAATGCCGGGCACTGGCTGCACCACGACCAGTTCGACCGGTTCATGTCCACGCTAGACGACTTCCTGTAAACCCACCGCTGCCGGGCATCGGTACGCCGCCGGGGACAGCGAGATGGCATATAGCGGGCAATTGTCGAAACGGCAGCGCGGGCTGGCGGGCGTCGGCGCGCTGATGGCGGCAACCGCGGTCGGCGTCGGCCTGGCCAGCGGGCTCGATCTCGATATCGTACGCAAGGCCAGCGAAGCGATCACCGCGATCGCTATCCCGGCGCCGAAACCGCCAGTCGACGACGTCGCGCCGAAAGCGATGCCCGACACACCAAGCAGCAGAGCCTCGCTCACGAACAAACGAGCCAAGGCCGCCCCAATTGTCGCCCCCAAACCCAAGCTGCCGACGCTCGCGCCTTCGATCAGCGCGGCCCCGCAGCCGGGCTCCGGCCTCGACACCTCCGCCGGGGCCAGCGATTACGCTGGGCCGGGATCGGGCGACCGGACGGCCGGG
>JACDQN010000492.1 GCA_015657575.1 Sphingopyxis sp. | reverse complement strand
CGACGCCGCTGTCGGATCCCGGATCAAGTCCGGGATGACGAAAGAGGGAGCGAACGTCCGCTCTCCACCCCATTTCGGACACATCGGATCGATCGGCTCCGCCCCCCCGATCCTATCCCTGAAGCGGCAGCGCGATCACCGCGTCGAGCCCGCCGCCCGGACGGTTGCGCAAGGTCAGCGTTCCGCCCTCGCCGCTCGCGATCTCGCGCGCGATCGAGAGGCCGAGCCCGGCCCCGCCCGTGGCGCGGTTGCGCGATTGCTCGCCGCGCGCGAAGGGTTCGACCAGCGTCCTGATCTGGTCGTCGGTGAGGCCCGGGCCGTCGTCGGAGACGATGATCCGCACCTCGCGATCCGACACCTCCACCGCCACCGACAGGCGCGCGCGGACACCATAAGCGAGCGCATTGTCGATCAGGTTGCGGAGGGCGCGGCGCAGCAGCATCGGCCGCGCGAAAACGGCCGCGGCCGCAGTCTCGCCGACGCTGACATCCTTGCCCTGCTCGCGATAATCGCCCGCGAGTTCGTCTACGAGCGCGCGAAGGTCGATGCGCGCCGGCGTCTCGGTCCCCGCACCCGAACGCGCAAGCGCCAATATATCGGTGAGCATCGCGGTCATTTCGTCGATCGACGCGATCATCTTGTCGCGCAGCGTATCGTCCTCGACGCCCTCGACGCGCACACGCAGGCTGGCGAGCGGGGTGCGCAAATCGTGCCCGACGGCGCCGAGCATCCGGTCCTTGTCCGACAGCATCGTCGCGATGCGCGTGCGATAGGCGTTGAAGGCCGCGATCAGGTCGCGGACGTCCGACGGCCCTTCTTCTTCGAGCGGGGGCGTATCGCGCAGTGCGGGATTGCCGCGCGCGGCGCGCGTCAGGTCGCGGAGCGGGCGCGCCGCGCGCCAGGCGATGAGCATGATCGGGACGAGCAGCAGCAGATAGAGCGACAGCGTCTGCCAGATCAGAAAGCCCTGCAGGCGCGTCCCGCCGGTCAGGATGCGGCTGCGCACGCCATAATAGCGTCCGTCGATTTTCGCCGCGACGAGCACGGTGCGGCCGGGCAATTGCGTCCGTCCGAGGCGTGGACGCTGCGGCAGCGCCCAGGCCTCGACGCCTTGCGTCGGAATATCGGCCTCGTTCAGCAACTTGTCGACATAGGCCGCGAGGTCGGGAAGCGGCCTCGCCTGCTTCGGGAGCGGCGGCGGCGTGATATCGATCCACAGCTTCGGCTCGCGCCGGAACCCGCGACGGTCGCGGTTGTCGCGGCTGTCGGCTTCGGTCAGGCCGCGTTCCTGCCGGTCCATCGCGTCGATGATCCGCGCCACCGCCATGCCGCCGCCGTGCGCGAGCGTCTGCTGTTTCTGGCCGCGTGCGAGCAGCACGAAATTGACCGCCTGCGCGACGAACAGCATCACCGCGACGGCGAAGACGAGCTGGCCGACGAGGCTGCGGGGCCAAAGGCGCAGCTTCACGCGGCGGGTCCCAGGCGCTTGACCTCGCAAGCGAGCGTATAGCCGCCGCCCCACACGGTCTTGACGATCTGCGGGTGCGCGGCATCGACCTCGATCTTCTTGCGCAGGCGGCTGACCAGATTGTCGATCGCGCGGTCGAAGATGTCGGCCTCGCGCCCGCGGACGAGGTCGAGCAGCCGGTCGCGGCTCATCACCTGGCGCGGATGGCGCACCAGCGCGTGGAGCAGATGATATTCGCCCGACGACAGCGCGACCTCGTTGCCTTCGCCATCGACGAGCACGCGCTCGACCTCGCGCAGCACCCAATCGCCGAAGGCATAGCAAGTGCCGCCGGGGTCGAGCGCGCGGCCGCCCTGCTGCGTCCGGCGCAGCACGGTGCGGATGCGCGCGACCAGTTCGCGCGGGTTGAAGGGTTTGACGACATAATCGTCGGCGCCGATCTCCAGCCCGATGACTCCGCT
>JACDQN010000491.1 GCA_015657575.1 Sphingopyxis sp. | reverse complement strand
GGGGCTCTCGGCCTGAAGCGGCGCCTGAAGCCGAGCCCCCCCCTCCACCACCGCCTGCGGCGGTGGTCCCCCTCCCCGCAAGCGGGGAGGATTATGAACGGCAGCTTCCGCCCGATTGCGGCCCAGAAAGATCCTCCCCAAGGCAAGTCGATGGGGAGGATCTGAGCGCCCCCAAGCTTCGCATTGGCGCGCCGCGCCGCTTCGCCTATAGCGCGCCATGCTCCTTTCCGATCACGTCCTTTTCCTCGACGGCGAGGCCCTCGTCATCGACAAGCCCGCGGGCCTGCCAGTCGATGCGCCGCGCGACGGCAGCCTCAGCCTCGAAAATCATCTCGATTCGCTGCGTTTCGGCTTCAAGCGCTGGCCGCTCGCCGTCCACCGGCTCGACCGCGATACTTCGGGCTGCCTGCTCCTCGCGCGCAACCCCAAGGCGCATGGCCGCTTCACCCGCGCCTTCGAGGGACGCGAGGTCGAAAAACAATATCTCGCGATCCTCGACGGCGTCCCCGCCGACGAGCGCGGCGTCATCGACCTGCCGCTCGGCAAGACGTCGACTGCGGAGACGGGCTGGCGAATGGTCGTCGACCCCAGGGGCAAGCCGTCGGTGTCGCATTGGGAAAAGCTGGCCGAAGCGGGCGGCCGCGCGCTGCTCCGCTTTCGTCCGGAGACGGGCCGCACGCACCAGCTGCGCGTCCACGCGCTCGAGGGGCTCGGTTTCCCGATCGTCGGCGACCCGGTTTACGGCAGCGGCGGCAAAAAGGACCGCACGATGCTGCACGCCGAACGATTGGTCGTAAAACGTGACGTCAAGCCGTCCATAATCGCCGAGGCACCCTTCCCCGAACGCTTCGCCGCGCTGGGCTTCGCGGCACCCGAAGGCGCTGCGCCGACCCGTGGCTGACATCCCCGAAAATGCGATCAGCGAGAATTCTCGCCGGGTCGGGTCCGGGGGGGACAGAATGTCAACAAGGTCGCAACCGCGTGCCAGCTGCGCGTCGATGTCTTTGCGCTTGGGCTCGCCCCCGACGCCTACCGGCGGCTCAAGGCGCTCGCCGGGAGCCGGATGACCGCGGCGGGCGAGCTCGTCATTCTGGCGCGCAGTTTCCGCACCCAGGAAGCGAACCGCGCCGATGCCCGCGCCCGGCTGAACGAGCTGGTCGATGTCGCGCTTGTCCGCCCCGAACGGCGCATCAAGACCAAACCGAGCAAGGCGGCGAAAGCCAGACGCGTCGACAGCAAAAAGGCGCGCAGCAGCGTCAAGGCCGGCCGCGGCCGCGTAAGGCCCGACTAGGGTCCTGGCCCTAGTAAACGCGATTTTTACGCACGTCCGCTAAGCCTGCCGCCGGAACAACGACGGAGCGGCACGATGGCCGATGTGATGAAATCGATCCTGATGGGTCTCGGGTGCCTGACGATCCTCGGCTTTGTCGGGTGCGGCATGATGGGCGCGGGCGTGATGGTCGCGGCCGATCGCGCCGCCGATCGCGGTGCCTACACCGACACCAAGCCGGCCGAAAAATCGCCCTGGGACAAGTGATCCCGCCGCCGCGCGCCGATTGACAGGCCGATGCGGCGCGGCAATCTGGCCGCATGAACCTCTATCGTCTCGACGCCCCGGCGCGCGCGATCGCCGCGGCCTTCGGTGCCGAGGCGGGCGAGGATCCGTGGCGCGGCGATTACGTCGCGCCGGGCCGTCCGGCGC